>NZ_JBSRDC010000020.1:0-70839 GCF_055145285.1 Salinivirga sp.
CCACGACTAAAACTTAGTTTCGAACGTATTTTATTATTAAACAACTATAAAATAGCATGTTACTTATTGTATTTTTTGTGGCGAGCTCTATATGACCATTGAAATCAAAATTATAAACATATAAATCAAGCACTCGAAAAAACGGGTGGTTTTCTTGCAGCTATAAAACCAGGAACAAGGATAAAATTATAAGCTACTTTTATATGATTTATAGTTTTATAATTTTATGACTTGTTTTATTGCCGTTTTCAAAAACCGTGGTTATAAAATATATACCGGGGTTTAATGTTTGTAAGTTGATTTCCGTTTTTTGTTCGTCTAAATTAGCGTTTTGAGTAAATACCTGATCTCCCTGCGCATTGTATACCCTAAAAGTGGCTTTTCCTTTTGGGGTAGCTGCCATTTCAAGATAAACGTTACCATTTGTTGGGTTGGGATATAAGTTTTGAAGCTGGTTGTTTTGCGCATATTCCTCAATGCCAATGCCACTCAAGGGCATGCCGGTGTGGAATCCCTGGCTTATAGAGAAAGATCCATCACCGGAATAAAAGGTTCCCGTAACAGTTTGGCCCAGTGTCCAACTTAATACAATGTTTTCATTTGCATTGGAATAGCTGTCACCGGCAGTTGCTACAACATCTTTTGATATTGTTTGTGCTGCTGCAAATTCCATTACAGCAACGGCGATTATTGTTAAAAATATTGCTTTCATAGTTTGTTGTTTTTAGGGTTGCCAGCCATCTGTTTCTCCCGCAAATTAGTTCTTTATTTGTTGAAAAACAAAACCATGGGCCGGAGTTGGTTATTTATTATTTTCAAGCTTTTCTATTCTTTTTACGAGTTCATTAATCAGAAGTTTTTGTTTTTCGATTGATTCTTGCTGGCTCTTTATCGACTCTATTAATAGAGGTGTAAGCTTTGCATAATCAATGGTTTTGTACCCGTCATTATTTTCTGAAACCAGTTCAGGTATGAGTTTTTCTACCTCCTGGGCAATAAGTCCGATTTGTTTTCTGTCGCTGAAGGGAACGTCAGGGAATTCATCCTGTCTCCAGTAATAGTTAATTCCCTGTAATTTCATGATGTAGCCTAGCGCATTTGAGATGGGTTGGATATTTTTTTTGTACCTGGCATCGGAACAAGCGCCAAAAGAACCTGTATAATAGAAATTTCCATTGACCTGAAGGCAGTTATTATTAAAATCGCCATAGATTAATGGGCTTGAGGTGCTTGTATTGTCAATATAGAGCTTTTGAGAACCGGTTTCTGAATACCCGGCAAAATTACCAATAAATACATTGCTGTCGCCCACTGCTGCTCCTCCTGCAAAGTTTCCAATATAAACGTTTTTGTTTCCTGATGTTCCGTTTCCTCCGGCCAGTGTGCCGATATAGGTATTGTTGTCACCCTCGACATTGTCGCCACCAGCACCTATACCCATATAAACATTGTTTACACCTGATGTTACATATCTTCCAGTTCCCCGGCCTATAAAAACATTGTTTCCACCATTATTGTCTCTTCCTGCTCTGTTTCCAATATAAACATTGAAGTTCCCTGTGGTTGTGTGATAGCCGCACTGGTATCCAATAAATACATTCTCCATATTATTGATGGCATTTTTTCCTGCTGCAGAACCCATAAATATACTTTCATCAACAGCGCCGCCGGTATAACCTGCGCTATCGCCAATAAATACATTATTGTCGCCATTACTAAGGGTATATCCTGAGTTTGAACCCATAACTATATTTTTGTTTCCATCTTCAATGCTGTATCCGGCATTGGTGCCCAAAAAAACGTTGTCCGCACCATTATTTAAACTATAACCACTGAGATAGCCAATAGCCACATTAGAGGATCCAGTATTGACCTCATAACCACTTCTGTAACCTATGAAAACATTCAGGTTGGGGCTGAGTCCCATAAATCCGGCTCGCTCGCCTATATAAACGTTGTAATTTCCATCTGTGTTATTTTGGCCCACATAACTACCAATAAATGTGTTGGCTGTTCCGGTTATGTTGGAATTACCGGATTCGAATCCTACGAAAGTGTTCAGGTCTCCTGTTGTGTTGCTGTATCCGCTATAGCTTCCCAGAAAGCTATTGGCACTGCCCGTTGTATTACTGAATCCGGATTGGTAACCTAAAAATGAATTGTAGTTCCCTGTGGCATTATTGTATCCTGATTGATAGCCCAGGAATAAATTGCCTTCACCATTCGTTGTGGAATATCCGCTCTGGTAACCAATAAATGAGTTACTATTTCCATCGTAAACAGAATAGCCTGATTGGTATCCTAATGTGGAATTATACGTTCCGGTATTCAATTGACCTCCGCTTTGATGACCTATGAAATAGTTGTCTTCTGTAATGTTCATGTAATAATCAGTGCTTTTACCTGAGGTGAGTCCACCCACGGCAAATCCACCCTTTTGAGCTTTTGCTGCGTTGTCGACATATACGCGGGTGCTGTCGCGTGTTACCCTGAGGTATTCTAAAGAGCCTTTTCCTGATGTGAGCCCACCGACGGCAAAACCACCTTTTTGAGCTTTAGTGGTGTCGTCTTTCAGATATACACGTACGCTGTCGGGCGTTACCCTGAAATACTGTACAATGCTGTCTTTACCTCCGGTAAGTCCACCTACAGCAAATCCTCCTTTAAGGGCTTTGTCTTTGGCTGATTCATCAACATTTACCTCCACACCGTTCTGGTAGACTGCAAAAACCACATTGCCATCTTTATTTTTAACCTCGAAAATAGGGTCATCGATGCTGGCATTGATATCGCCGTGCACAAGCAGTCTGGATAAGGCCGGGTTGGTGCCAATACCCACATTGCTGCCTGCAATTTTGATGGCATCGGTACCTACCCATCCTGTGGAATCGTGGTAGATGAGGTTGCCGGGCTGATCGTCAAGGGTAGGGCCGGCCAGGTTTGGAGTGGTGTAGGTGGAACCATCGGTAAAATGGAAGGTAAGGGTCCCATCGCCATTGTCTTCAACGGTTTCTATACCATTTCCGGCCGGACCGGGCTCGCCGGAGGCAGCATAAAAGGCATAGGGCACTGCGAGCAGGGGAGCTTGCCCCATCTCAATGTAGCTTGCCCCCTGATCCAGTGAAATGGCTGTTTTTAAATATAGTTGAAGGTTGCCCCAGGGGATTGTAGAGAAGTCGCCCTGCTGTGGAGTTCCACCACCTACTTCAAGACTAACCTGTCCAAATTCATTGCTTTGGATGCTATGGATTTCGGAATAGAGCAAGTTTTGCGTATTATCTAAAATTTCAATACGGAATTGAATATCCTGGCTGGTAATTAAATTACCTTCTGTATCCCGCACCACTGCCTGGTAATTGAATGTGGTGGGCTGACCAATAAGTGTGAGGCACATGGTAAACATCAAAAGGAGTAGTGTCAATAGTTTTTTCATGATGTTAAGGTATTAAATGTTAACTTTATCTTTCTAGTTATCAGTATGACAAAACACTGTCGTCATTTTTTATTTTTTTATTTTTTCAACCTCTTTAATTAATGTATTGATCTGCTCTTGTTGCTTTTCAATCATAGATTGCTGCTTGCTGATCAGTTGTTGCTGCTGTTGCATAAAATTGACAACTACAGGTAATACAGCATCATAATTAATTCCGGGATTATCTACTTTTTTAACAGTATAATCCCCTGTTTCTTCATTAAAATCAATATCAGATGTCACAAGCGCACCGGGTGCCACCTTGTGGAGTGATTCTATTGTAAAACCATACTTGACTACTTTTTCTTCGGATTCATCTGAAGTATATTTTATTGGTTCCAATGCATTAAGTAAATCAATACTCAAATCCATTTTTTGAGCTGATTTAAATTGATTTCCCTTAACGAAAGTTACAAATTCGTTGGCCACAACATCATCCCAATGCTGCGCTGCATCAATGTTTCCTATATCATAGGTTGTGTTGCTATATGGAATGATATCCATATCGATACCTGTACCTCCTGTTAATTTGGCGATTTCATTTCCATTTAATGAAATAGTTGCATCAGCTTCATTGATATCGATGTGGTAAGCCGGATTATTATTATAAATACCTACTTTCCCATTAAACGTTAATGTTTGAGCATCAAAATCTCCATAAATCAGATTATTTGTCTCGCTATTACTTATATATAGCTTATTGGAACCTGTTTCGTTATACCCTGCATGGTAACCAAGAAACACATTATTATTTCCGTTTTGAATATTAAAACCTGCTGCCGCCCCGACAAATACGTTATTGTTCGAAATTGTATCGTTATATGCGGCATCGTCACCAATGTAAGTGTTTGTCATACCAGTTTTATTCCAATAACCGGTCCGTCGGCCAACACAAACATTCATGCTACCACTTCTATTTTGCATGCCAGCTGATTGACCGATAAATACATTTAAGTTACCGCTTTCATTGCTATACCCTGCATAATTCCCAATTATAGTATTGGCTAATCCATTAATATTTGATGTACCAGCCACATTCCCAATAAAAGTATTCAAATAACCTTCGGTATTGCTTGCCCCGGCATCTGTACCAATAAAAACATTCCGGTATCCATCGAAATTTGACGAACCGGTATTATTTCCTATAAACACATTATTGAAACCCTCAACGTTTGACCGACCGGAAAAATAGCCCAAATAGACATTATGATGACCTATTGTATTCAGATATCCACTTTCAAATCCTATAAATGAGTTATACATTCCGTAATAAGTTCCATCTGCTTCGGTATTGGCTCCTGCATTGTGACCAATGAAGTAATTATCCGGGGTAAGATCGAGGAAATTTGTACCCGCTTTGCCCCCGGTAAGTCCACCAACTGCGAATCCACCTTTGGTCCCTTTGACAGGGTCATTCACATAAACTCTTGTGCTATCGCGCGTTACCCTTAGGTATTCAGCTGATCCTTTTCCTGAAGTAAGTCCGCCAACAGCAAAGCCGCCTTTAAGGGCTTTTGCGGTATCTTCTTTTAAGTAAATTCTAACACTGTCTGGTGTGACGCGGAAATACTGGGCCGCAGTCGCTTTTCCAGAGGTTAAACCGCCCACGGCAAAACCACCCTTGAGCCCTTTTTCTTTTACGGTCTCATCTATATTTACTTCAACGCCATTTTGGTACACCGCAAAAACCACCATTCCATCTTTGTTTTTAACCTCAAAAATAGGGTCGTCTTGATTGGCGGCGGTGTCGCCATGAACCAGAAGTCTTGAAATGGCCGGATTGCTTCCTATGCCCACATTATTTCCGGCAATTTTGATGGCATCGGTACCTACCCATCCGGTGGAATCGTGATAGATGAGGTTGCCGGGCTGGTCTTCCAGGGTTGGGCCGGCAAGGTTTGGAGTTGTGTAGGTGGAACCATCGGTGAAATGGAATGTGAGTGTACCGTCTCCATTATCAGAAACCAATTCAATACCGTTACCTTGCGGACCGGCCTCACCGGAGGCGGAGTAGAGCGCATAAGGCACTGCGAGCAGGGGAGCTTGCCCCAGGTGCGTAAAAGATGCGCCCTGATCTGTTGAAATAGCGGTTTTTAATAAAAGTTGTGCTGAATCCCATGGAATAGTCTCAAAATTACCTGAAATAGGTGTTCCACCACCAACATCAACCTGAATTTGACCAAACTCACTGGTTGTGACGTCATGTTCCTCTAAGTAATAAAGGGCTTCCTGATTATCAATAACAGATAGTTGCAAGATAATCTGTTGATCTGTTATTAATGTGCCGTCGAGATCGCGCACTACTGCCTGGTAGCTAAAAGTTGCTGGTTGAGCACTTATAAAAGAAATGCTCAGGATACATGCTAAAGTTGTAAGTAACTGTTTTTTCATGATATGCAGTTTTAGTTATTATAATTGGAAGTGTTTTTATGCTTGTGCTTTGAAAGTGATTCAAAGCTTTTATGTAAAAGTCATTTCCCCTGTTTTTCTATCCCATTGAAAATTTTTAGCTACAGCTTAGCCATCATTTCTCATAGCAATTTACTGCATAAAATTGTAAAAAAACAATTTTTCGAGGTTTTATATTTTTGTTAACATACTTGGTAATGAGTGATATATGTTCAATAATGTGCTGTGATTGTTATAATACATTAATGCTTTACTGATTTTTTATGGAAGCGTTTTCTTAGCTATTGCCAAAGCTTTTGGTGTAATAGCCCTGGTTTGTGATTGAATTTTGGCGTTTAAGCTGAACAATGAGCGCATGTTTATTGTAAATTTGCCTGCAAAAAATGATTACTTTCATTCTCGCCATATTAGCCCTTGTGCTTGGATATTTGATTTACGGAAAATTTATTGGCCGCTTTTTTGGCGAAGATGCCAACCGCAAAACACCTGCCTACAGGCTCAACGATGGTGTAGATTTTATTCCCATGCCGCGCTGGAAGGTGTTCATGATTGAATTTTTGAATATTGCCGGACTGGGACCCATTTTTGGTGCTATTCTGGGAGCTATGTACGGCCCCTGGGCCTATGTGTGGATTGTATTGGGATCCATTTTTATGGGCAGTGTACACGATTATTTTTCAGGCATGCTGTCAGTGCGTAACAATGGTGCCAGCCTGCCCGAACTGGTCGGCAAGTACCTGGGCACGGGTATGCAGCAATTCCTGAGGGTTTTCACCATCGTACTGCTTATTTTTGTGGGAGTGGCTTTTGTAACCGGGCCGGCCGGTCTATTGGAGAAGTTTACAGGTGGCGGAAAGTTGTGGTGGTTGTATGGTATTTTTGCCTATTATCTAATTGCCACTTTATTACCTATCAATAAAATAATTGGGAAAGTTTATCCGGTTTTTGGGGCAGCCCTTTTGGTAATGGCCGTTGGTATTGCCGGTGTCATGCTATGGAAGGGTGCAACAGGCGATTTGGCCATGATGGAACTCATACCTGCAAACCTGAAGAACTGGCACCACACGCCCGACCAGAATATACTGATTCCCATGATGTTCATTGTGATATCGTGCGGGGCTATATCTGGGTTTCATTCTACACAGGCTCCTATGATGGCGCGCTGTTTGAAAAACGAAAAGCAGGGACGCCAGGTTTTTTACGGGGCCATGGTTGCTGAAGGTATTGTGGCCATTATTTGGGCCACGGCAGCCATGAATTATTTCGGCGATGCGGAAAGCCTTAACGCTAAAATGGCCGAGGTTGGTCACAATCCTGCCGAGATAGTAGATCTGATCAGCCGGTCATGGCTGGGTAAGGTGGGGGCCATTTTTGCCATTGTGGGCGTTATTGCATTGCCTATTAGTACCGGTGATACAGCTTTCAGAAGTGCAAGACTTACCGTGGCCGATATTTTCAATTTCAAACAAAAGTCCATTACCAACAGATTATTGGTGAGTGTGCCGCTTTTTGTGCTGGGCTTTGTATTATCGCAGCTTGATTTTGCCACGGTTTGGAAATACCTCGGACTGTCGAATCAGGTGCTTTCGGCGGTGGTGCTCTGGATGGGAGCGGCCTACCTGATACAAAACAAGAAAAACCACTGGTTGATGAGCATTCCCGCAGCTTTTATGACCTTCATCGTAGTCAGTTACTTACTGATCGCACCCCATACAAACGGCGGCCTGGCCCTTGATCCCGAACTGGCCTATTGGACTGGCGTGGGTGTGGCCATTCTGATAATGGGGTATTTTGTATGGTATTACCGTAAACGATGATGGCACCTATGCTGAAGCTTTCTTCGGCGGCTGAGGAATTCAGTACAAATATTTGAGAGGTGCTCCAGTGGGCTGATTTAGCTCACTGGCCATCTATTCGATTAAGGTTTTGTAAGTTTTCTTTTAATCGTAATGCAATCGACAAGAATAAACCAATCTATGTTCCTGGTCAATTCGTCGTGCCCAATAACCCGCCAAATCATATCGAAGTTTTTCAGGTCGTCCTGTTCCTTCGGAAGGTGTCCGTTGTAGGAGCGAAACCCTCACTTGTTGCTTTTTGCAGTGCCGCTGATTTATTATGCTGGGTTAGGATATGGAAGTATCTGTGAAATTCGGTTAGTGAGGGCTTCGCTTTGTGCACTTCTGAGCAAGCACCTTTACGGGAAAAATCTATAAATGTCTTTTCGATTTAAGAAACGAATAAAAACAATAGCTTCATTTTCAAAAATAAACCCGATCCGATAATTGCGAAAACGGATGCGATACGGCATAGCGGCTGTTGGCCGCCTAGCCGGTGGATGCATTCGTTAATCTTCTATCAGATAGGCGCCGTGAAGGCGCTATGCGGGGAGCGTCGCTGAATCTCTGATGAGCGAAACCCTCACTTGTTGCTTTTTGTAGTGCCGTTGATTTTTTATGTAGTGATTGCAATAGAAATGCCTGTGAAATTCGATGAGTGACTTTCGCCTCACGCGCTGCCCTGTATCCCTAAAAGGACTCTTTCGCGCTTGCTATTAGCCTTTTCGTTATTTTTCGTTTGTACATTTCCAAATTTTACACAAGCTGCGTGTTGGGCCTTGTCCTTTTAGGTCCTGGGGCAATGTGTAGGCATTCCTTTTTTGGCCTGTCAAAAACCGGATAAATCCGGCTGCAAAAATATTCCTCTCCGTTTTTAAAGAGCTTATATTAGCCCCAATTAAAACCGAGCAAAAAAATTAAAAAAAGTGCACGAACAAAAAATCCGTACACCTTGAAACCTTCGGTATAACAGTCACCATCGGTCGTTTGTCCGAGGACGAAGATAAAAGATTTAAAATTGTAAAAAAAGTGTTTGGTTAATTGAGGCTAAAACATTTGTTGTGTTTTCATCAAAATTCATAATTCATATTTTATTTTGTTGCACGGTCGTTTCTCTAGCTTGTTGCCAACAGAATAGTGTTTTATCCTTTGTTTTAGCAAAGTAATACATATTTGTAACAAATTCAAATTTAGGATTCTACTAAGTTAATTTATGGAATAAATGAAGGATAAAACAAAGTTGGACTATGGGGCCGGTAAATTATAGACGTTTTATAAGCCGCAATCTATTTAAATCGTGGAGCTTAGGTGACCTTCCCAAAAGCATAAGGCTTCATTTTTTGGGAAGGCTACCTTTTAGAAGTAAGCTTGCAGAAGAAAGATGGATAAGCTAGCCGGAATATTTAAGCTGGCTTCTTCTTTTTTTTCCAAGGCTTAAAAACTGAAATAAAAACCGTTACTACAAGTGTTGATAACATCACCAGGCCAAGTATAAACTGTCCATTTGAAATTACTTCGTAGTTACTGTTGTTTAGTGCTGCTATGCCCTCATATTTAGATAGTTCGAGCATTTTGATAATTAATGGCTCTGAGGCAAAGGTGCCTAAAAGAATGAGAACGACAGTTACAATCCACTTTAATATAAGCCAGTTGTGTTTGAAAAAACCCCATTTGGTAAAAACAGAATATATTAAACCTGTAAGCAAACAAGTGATAGCTGCCGGAGGCAATATTTTGGTATCGATAAAATACAAAATATAATTGGTCATATATAAATGCTCACCTGTTTGAATTTTTTCAGGAATGAAAGTTTCAAAAGATAACATTACCAGGCCTGTGGTTATCCAAATACCGGCAGCTAAAACATGGATACTCTTTAATAATTTGGTTTGTTTAGGTGTTAATTTTGTCATGATGTATATCCTTTAATGATTTCGCGACTCTTTGCCAATTGAGAAAAATTTATTTTCAATAAAAATATTGATTTATCGAATCAATGCCCCTGAGATTCTCAACAATTCCAGCTCAGCAAGTTTGGCATTAATTCGGGCATTGAACAATTGAGATTTTGCACGGGCAAGGCTTAACTGCGCATCGCGAAAAGTTAAATGATCGGTTTGCCCTAAATAATATTTATCTTTTACACTTTTAAAACGCTCTTTTTCATTGGCTAAATTTTGCTTTTCCATTTCAATAGTATTGAGTTGAAGCTCATAATCTGACCAGGCTTTTTCAAAATCCATATGAATCTGTAACTCCATATTATCAATGTTTAATCGTTCGTTCCGGACGGCTATTTTAGCGTTCTGAATATTTCTTTTCCGTTGCCCGAAATCAAATAAATTGTAACTAACAGTGATGCCCACATCAAAACCTAATGTACGATTATATGTCATTACCCCCACATCAAATTCTTGTTGGTTATAGCCATACCCTGTTGAAAGTTTTATATTGGGAAAACGGCTGGCTTTTGTCATCTTATATTCTAACTGAGAAATTCCCAGGTTGGAAGATGCCTGTATTAAAGCTTTGTTGTATTCTTCTAACTCCGATTTTAATTGGTTATAATCCAACAGCAATAAATCAAGTGTTGATTTTGGGGAATCTATATCCGAAATATTTATGTTTTCTTTTCCTAAAGATTTGAGCAAATCATGAAAAGCTCTCTTTTTCTGGTTTTCTAAGTTTAACAATTGAATTGAATCTGCATTTAGGGCACTTTGGGCATTTAAGCGTTCGTTTTTGTTGCTTTGCCCAAAAACCAGGTTGTCTTCAACTTTTTCTACCCTTTCTTTAGAAATGGACAGATTTTCTGAGGCAATATTGTAATCTTTTGCAATAGCAATGTAGGTATAATAACTTCTTGTTAATGCAACTATCGTATTTTCAATTTCTGTTTGCAGCCTGATGTCCGACAATTCTGCCTGCGACTTTAGTTTTTTATATTTATTAACTGAATAAAATCCCTGAAAAAGCGTTCTTGTCATTTCAACGCTACCCCCATAATTAATTGATTTGGCACCTTTTTGTTCTGAAGTTGGGATATTGCCGCTAAATTCTGCTTTCGTATCATTACTGGACAAAGAAGCATTACCTGTGAGTGATATCTCCGGCAATAATCCTGCATTGCTTAAGCTTGCATTGTTTTTTGCTATCTCTACATTATTGCGGATTATTTGAACATTATGGTTGTTTTTAACGGCAAACGCAATAAGTGTATCAAGATTATACGAAGTTGTATCCTGACCATGAGCCGATATAGCGTTTATGATAATTATCAATACCAAGGTTAATTTTTGTTTAAACATAATTATGGATGTTTTATTTCTATTTTAACGGATTCATTTTTTTGCAAAAGGAACTTAGATTTATTAAAACCGGGCCTGCCTTTTCGATTGTTTAAATTACCAACGCCCTCTTTTGGCAAACCCAGCAGGTTCGTATTTAATACGCCATCACTGTTCTCATCGTGAAAAGCTATAATGGCATAATTACCTCTGGGTAAATGCTCAAAAATGACAGTGCAGTTTTTATCTCCGGTTATGACTTTTTTCACCTGCATGATGCCTTTATTTTGAACATTAAACGGTTTTGAATCATCAAAAAGGGTTACTATGCAATTGCCACGCTTGCTTTCAAAGCCGTCAATTTGAACCATAATATCATAGTTTTGAGCCAAAACAATTTGCCCAAACAAAATTAGGCCTGCCACAATTATTAATTTATTCCTCATTTTGTTCCTTTAATTGTTTTAATTCTTTAACAGCGGGTTCTACTGTTTCCGGCGCTGTTCTTTCACCATGCCAAAGCCAATAAAACCAAATTGACATACTGTTATGAAATTTCAGTAACAATGGCAATAGAATGAGCATAATCAGGGTAGATGCGATAAGCCCGTATGATAATGAAATGGCCATAGGAATAATTAACTGTGCCTGTAAACTTGTTTCAAGGATTAATGGCGCCAGGCCTGCAATAGTTGTTATTGATGTTAGTACTACAGCCCGAAAACGGGAATTACCGGCTTGAAATACAGCATCGTTAAAAGGAACCCCACTCTGCAATAGCTGATTAAACCGCGTCACAAAAACCAAGGAATCATTAATCACAATACCAGCCACGGCTATTACTCCATAAAAAGAGAGCATCGATAGTGGAAGACCATGTATGAGATGGCCCGCTGCAACTCCAATGAATGTAAAAGGAATTAACAGGAATACAATAATTGCCTGTCTGAAAGACCTAAAAGCAATAACAATGCTAAAGAATACAAGCAACAAAATTATTGGCGTTACTTTACGTGTTGAATCAATGGTTTCATTGGCCGCTTCTGCTTGCCCCCCAAATTTATAACTTACATCGGGATAATTTTTCATGATGGGCTTGAGCAGTTCTTTTTCAACTTTTTCCTGAATTTCAGGAGTGGGTTCATTGGGGTCAACCTGCTCGGCCGAAACTGTGATGACGGGTAAGCCATTTTCGTGCTTTTTTACCTTTGTACTTTTGGTTGACACCAATTTCGCTACCGATTTTAAAGTGTACTCCGTAGTTTCCCAAACCCTTTCAGGATTACTGACTTTTATTTTCAAGTTTTTAATATCCTCAAAACTGTTCAGGTCTTTATTGGCGTAGCGTAAATTGACAGCAACCTCTTCATTGCCGCGCTGTAAGGTTTGTATTTCATATCCTAAAATACCTGATCGCAACTGTTCAGTAATATCGCGTAACGAGACACCAAGAGCCCGCGCCTCCGGTGTAAGCTTCACAATCAGTTCTTCACCGCTTTCTTCATCATCTTTTTGAATGCTTTTGAGTTCCTGAATGGTTTTTAAACCTTTATAAATTTCTCCTGCAACTTGTTTTAAGTTGTTGAAACTTGTGCCTGTTAATTCAATCGATAAGGCCGCACCAAAAAACGAAGGTGTGCCATAGTTTACATAAGCCGCTTCTGACAGGGAACCTACTTTATCTCTTATGGCGTTAACAATTCGAAACCCCTCAAGATTCCTTGTTTCGCCATTGAGCAGGTATAAGGTAATTGTAGCTTCATTATCATTGGGGCCCATTTGCAGTAGATAGTCCTGAATGACATTTTCACCATCTTCTCGTATGGATTTATAATATGCATTGACTGGTTCAATTTGTGATTGTATTTTGTTGATGACTTTGCTGGTTTTGCTTCTTGACGTTCCGGGGGGCATTTCGAGTTGAATACTCTGTGTATCTTCATCTACCACAGGGAAAAAAGTAAACGGCAAATGTTTACCTGCGAGTAAAGCAACTGACAGCAAAAAAGCAACCATGAAAAAGGCAAAAGCAGGCAACTTATATTTCATTGAAAGCCTTAGAACGGGCTTATAAAGTTTTTTCCGGAATGTCTCAAATATAGTATTGGTGAAACTTTCAACCCGCCCTGGTTTTCTCCCTCTTTTTAACGCTTTTGAATGGGCAATATGAGCGGGTAAAATAAGAAATGCTTCGGCTAATGAAACAATTAAGATGATTAGCACGGTATAGCCTACATCAGCGATTAAATCTCCCATTGTTCCTTCAAGAAAAAAGAATATCAGAAAAAACAATCCCGTTGTCACTACTGAAATCAATACCGGCGAACCAACCTCCTTCAATCCCTCCCAGGCTGCCTGATTTGCAGGTAGACCTTTTTCATATTTTGTATAAATATTTTCGGCAATTACAATTCCATGGTCAACCAACAGCCCTAAAGCCAGGATTAATCCAAAAAGTGAAAACATATTGATATTGACCCCAAAGCCGGGAGCAATAATAAACATGCCCAGCATGGATACAGGAATACTTACAGCCACCCAAAAAGCTAATCGAATATTCAGAAAAAGCCCAAGTACCAACAATACGAGCAGCATGCCCATAACTCCGTTTTTCAGCAGCAAATTTATTCGCTGATTTACAACGACACTACCATCTTCCACCATTGATAAATGGCAGGTGGCATTCTGATTATTAAACGTATCGATATAATCGGTAACCATATCTACCGCGTTGGTGATATCTTGCTTTGACGTGGTCATTATCTCCAACTTGATACCCGGCTTGCCATTTAGCAGTATTTCGGTACTACCCTTTTCAAATTTTTCTTTAACATTGGCTATATCTTTCAGCAACACCGTACCTCCGGCAGGGGTGTTTTTTACAACAATATCACCAATTTCATCCGCACTATACTTTTTCCCCAATGCACGAACCGTTATTTGCTGCCCGTCGGTTTCAACTGTTCCGGCAGTTACGTCAATATTTGCATCCGAAACTGCCTGTGCAACCTGATTAAAGCTAAGTTTGTATCGGTTAATACTGGTTTCATGTAAAGCAATTTCAATTTCTTCTGGTCTGTTACCGCTCAATGCTACATCTGCAATATCCTTGTTCACAATCAATTGTTGCTTGACGTCATCTGCATATTTTTTGAGCTCACGGTGCGTAATCGAACCCGTAAGCACCAGGGTAGCGGCCACATCTTTCATCTCTTGCAGATATACAGAAGGTGTTTCAGCATTATCCGGAAAAGTGGCTATGCCATCAACCGCATTTTTTACATCAGATAAAACTTCCTGTTTATTCGCTTTTGATTTTAATTCGACATTAACAATGGATACATTTTCTTGTGAAGCAGAGTTGATCTCTTTAATACCTGTAATCCCCTGCAGCTCATTTTCTATTTTTATGGTAATACCCCGCTCCAATTCAACAGGTGAAGCGCCTGGCATCACTGTTTCAATGGTTACGATTTTACTTTCAATCTCAGGGAAACGGCTTTTGGTCATCTGCAGTATGGACATAATACCGATGATACTGAACAAAAAGATCATCAGATCTGCAGCAATGGGATATTTAATGAAGTAATTTACAATTTTTTGCATAGCTATTTATTTATTGTTTTTACCTGCATTCCCTCGTAAGCACCGGGAAGCAGTTGATTTACTACTTCAATGCCTGCAGGTACTTGTGTAAGAATTACCTGATTTCCTTTATAACCTTCAATGGTACAGGGGATAAGTTGAAGCAACGAATCCTTAATTTGTATGAGTTTGCCGTTTTCTGTCAGATATTTGCGGTTAATTAAAAATGCATCTTCTACCGGCGGTAATTGTACTGTAACAGTCACAAACATACCGTTTTTCAGAACGTTTCTGCTGTTAATATTTGCGTAGAACTGTATGGTTTGGGTATTCTGATCCACAATTTTTCCGATGCGCGTTATCTTGGTTTCAAGTTGCTGCTTGAATGCATCAGATGTGATAGTTATTGGGGCTCCGGTATGAATGGCATTAGCTTCATCTAAAGGTATATCAGCCTGAATTTCATATTTCCCCAGTTCCATTAATTCCCCGAGCATCTGACCTGCACGGACCAAAGTGCCGGGGTTGAGTTCTCCTTTAGTGATGACGCCATCGAATGGTGCTAAAATGGTATATTTCTCAAGATTTGCCTCACTGCTTTTGATTGACAAATAACGGTTCCTGACTTTTTTAGCGGCCAAAAAGTATTTTTCCTGTTCGCTTTTCGGTTCGGGGAGTGGCGCAATGGATGCTGTATTGGAGAAATTATCTACATAATCTTTCCATTGATGAAAACTTTCAGGATAATCGCTCTTAATGGTTGGCAACAAACTTACAAGCAGGCTATAAAAATCTGCTTTACCGGATTTTATTAACAGTTCTTTTTCACGCTTATCAAGATGAATCAGGGTATCGCCCCTTTGTACTGTAACGCCTTTTTTAAAAGGCTTGTCGCTTGCATGTAACGTACCGGTAGCATCGGCATAAATTTCTACCTGGTTTCTGGCAATTACCTCTCCGGTAGTTTCATACGTTGGCGCAATTTCATTTAATGCTACCGTTTTTGTATTCACTACAGATATATCAAAATCTTTATTATCGCTGACAGGGGCTTTCTGTTTCGGATTTTTAATAAGGAAAACCCCCAGAGTAACACCTGCCACAATTATCACAAAGCCTGTGATAACACTTAATTTCCGGCTAAACTTGTTGATGTTGTTCATTGTAGATACTTTTTATTTGAAAGCAAAAGTATCTTACAGCGGCCGCAAAGCAGTCAAAAATATTGCGCATTCAATAAATGGAATGCTATAATCAGCGAAAGGAAATATTTAGTCAAAAATGTTCGACCCTCCCAGGGTCGTGTTTCCGTCTGCGTTTCACCGTTCTAATTTTTTCAACACCTCACTACGAAAAGTTTTGCCAATTGGAATTTTTTGGCCATCACTGAGGAGCAAAGTATATTTTTCGCGCCCTTTTATATTTGAAATAGGAACAATGTAGGAACGGTGAACCTGAATAAATTTATCCTGCGGCAGTTCTAAAGCTATTTTTTTCAGCGAACCTAAAATCATATATTTCTCCTGTATTGTATGATATACAATGTACTCCCCATCTGCCTCAAACAGGGTAACTTCAGTGTAAGCAATTTTGTATTGTCTGGCACCAGATTTTAAATAAAAAAAATCGTTTTCATGCTTATTAATAATTATTTCATAAGCTTCTGCTTTTTTTTCGGTTTCCAGTACATGGTTCACTTTCTTCATACATTTCAGGAAACGTTCTTCTGTGATGGGCTTCAATAAATAATCGATCACCTCCAGCTCATAACTTTCAGCAGCGTATTCAGCATAAGCCGTGGTAAAAACCACTTTTGGCGAAATAGTTGTTTTTTTTAAAAACTCCACGCCCGTTTCTGCCGGCATTTGTATATCGAGGAATAATAAATCAATTGATGAATGTTTCAAAAATGCTTTTAATTCATACGTGTTTTTAAATTTCCCTTTCAACTCCAAATTGTTGTCCATTTGAATTAAGTCCTGTAAAAGGTCTCTTGCCAGCCTTTCATCATCAACAATGGCACATTTTATTTGCTTTGCATCATTCATTCAAATTTAACTTTAGGGATAACTTAAAAAATCCATTCTCTTCTCCATAATGAATATCATATCGCTCCTTATATTTTGTTTCAAGGCGCAACCTTATATTTTCAAGGCCAATGCCGCTATATTTTGATTTTGTATCGGTTATTCGCTGTTCAGGCAAGCTGTTCTTGCATTCGAAAAACAACATAGATTCTTTTTGACGGATATTAATTATGATGATTCGGCCTTTAGCATTTCTCTCATCATAACTGTGTTTAAACGCATTTTCGACAATGGGGATTAAAAGTAGCGGTTCAATTAGTAAACCTGCATTGTTAATGTCCTCGTTAACTTCAACAGAAATGTCATCATCTTTAATTTGCTGAAAATAAATATAATCTTTGATGTAGTCAATTTCCTGCTTAAGGGTTATTGCTGATTGCTTTGCAGCATAGGTGCTGTAACGCAGCATATCTGACAGCTTTGTAATATATTCACCGGTTTTTTGCGGAGATATACGGCTGTAAGCATACAAACCATTCAAGGCATTCAAAAAGAAGTGCGGATTGATCTGATTTTTTAACATATTCATTTCTGCCTCCATTTTTTGTTTCTCAAGCTTATGTTTGGCTTTTTGTCTTTCTATTGAATCTAAAACTAATTTATACGATGTACTGATTAAAACAATAAGTAATGAAATGATTATTGCAATGAAAGATTTTATCTGTTCGTCTGTTTTCACTATTCCGGATTCCATATCAGAATTACTAACAGAATGAAATTCCAAAGAGAAATTCGAAGAAAAAAGTAGATCGGACGTGCCTAACAAATACTGCATAATCAGAACAAATGACAGCACAATTAAGCCATACCAGACAATACCTTTACGGTCAAGAAAATGGGGAATGAGCAATAGCATATTAAAATAAGCAAATGAAGCATACAAAGCCACCATTACAGAAGCGCGTATCAGTGCTTGATGCCATTCCATAAATTGGTTTAAAAAAGAGAAATTACTTCCCAACAATATGAGCCAGAAGATTATTTCAAGGGTTACTTTTTTTGTATTTTGGGTTGACTTTTCCATTTTTTTTTGCAAAAAGATATATTTCAGATTATCAAATATACAGATTTCTTTATGGGGCCGGTAAATTATGGACGTTTTATGAGGCGCAATCTATTTAAATCGTGGAACTTAGGTGGCCTTCCACGAAAAGGGTAAGGCTTCAAATAAAGAAATATCTGTTTATAAGCAAATACCATAATTTATTAATGTAACAAAGGTTGTTGGGTTTTCCTATTTTTTGAGGACAAAAATGTACACGAAGCCGGCAAAGCCCCATAAACTTTTATATTTGCTGCTAATACAAAGGGGGAGGTATACGCATTATAATTGTTTTAGCAAATGTTGATACAATAAACCTGTTAAAATTGCAATTCCAGAGCTTTACAGGATTTCTATGAGTATGTATGCTGTTAGTTTTGGTGTGGCAAGAATGCATAAAAGCAATTCTGTGGCATACCAAAACTACTTTGATGGCGCGGAAATGTTTTCCGTGCGCGACGCTCAAATAATAATTAGCAAGCACGGTTACAAATCCGCGCTATCGGGTAGCATAATGCATCCATTATGGTGTATTGTAAAGCTCCGTGCGCGACGCTCAAATAATAATTAGCAAGCACGGATTACAAATCCGCGCTATCGGGTAGTTAGGATTTTGTTTTTTGCCAGTCCTTTTCAAGCAGGGCATAAATCAGGTCGTCAACCCATTTACCATTCATGAAAATGCTTTCTACAAAATGCGCTTCTTTGCGAAATCCTAATCGTTCAACAAGCCTTATTGAGTTTTTATTTTCCGGATCTATAGAAGTGATTATCCGATGTTTGTTCAATTTTTTAAAAAGATAATCGAATACAGCTGCTAATGCTTCAGTAGCAAAACCTTTTCCCTGGAAATTTTTATCCAGCGTGCAACCAATTTCTACTTGCTGATGCTCAACGTCAAAAAAGTGTAGTCCGATATCACCGATTAATTTATCTGATTGTTTTTCAATTATTACCAATTGAAACCAGGTTTCAGGTTCGTTAATCTGTTTGGCGGTTTTTGCAATAAATACTTCCACATCTTTCACTGTATCGGGAATCCACCCCTGAAACCGGTTGGTCTCTTTATCATGCCGGTATTCAAAAATCTCGTTTTTGTCTGCAAGAGTTATTGGTCTAACTATGAGTTGTTTGGTTTTTATTTTCATGGTGCACTTTTTGGGGGAATAGTGTCTGGTTTAATGCTCTGGCAGGTTATAAGGTTGTTTTTATATATCGTCTAATTTGTACTTTTCTATGCTCACAAAATAGTAGCTTCAGGCTCCAGTTCAATGCCAAATTGCGATTTTACTCTGGCTTGTACATAACGAGCCAGCTCAAGTATGTCTTTTCCGTTTTTGGCGCCTTTATTGATCAGTACCAGTGCCTGTTTGTCATGTATGCCGGCACCCTTTTGGGTTTGGTATCCTTTTAATCCGCATTGGTCTATTAGCCAGCCTGCTGCCAGTTTTACAGATGAATCTTCGGCCGGGTAATTTGGCATGGCGGGGAATTGTTCCAAAAGTTTGCTTGCCGTGGTTTGCGTCACTACCGGATTTTTGAAAAAACTGCCGGCATTTCCGGTTACATCCGGATCGGGCAATTTGCTGTTTCTTATGTTGATGACTGCTTTGCGCACGTTTTCCTGGTTCAGGGATCCTAAGCGGTCTATCTCTTGTTTCAGTGAACCATAATTAACATTAAATTGTGGGGCGTTCAGCAACTGATAGATTACGGAGGTAACCACAAAACGGTTGCGCCATTCGTTTTTAAAAATACTGTCGCGATACCCAAAACGGCAGTCTGCATTGCTGAATGTGTATTTTCTACCAGTCGCTATTTCAATTGCCTCGAGCGATTTGATAAAGGACCGTACTTCTACACCATAGGCCCCAATATTCTGCACAGGGGTAGCTCCGGTTGTTCCGGGTATTAATGACAGGTTTTCGAGGCCGTAAAGTTTTTGTGCTACTGTCCAGGCCACAAAATCGTCCCAATCCAAACCGCCACCGGTTTGCACAATCGTATATGTTTCGTTCCTGTCTGTTACTTTTATATGCAGATCTCTATTATGCAGCAGGCAACCATGGTAGGTTTGGGTAAATAGCAAATTGCTGCCACTTCCTATTGGCATTAGGTTTTTAAACTTGTGACTTTCTGTTTTTAAAAAGTGAATCAGTTCCTTTTCCGATTCATATTCGAAAAGTGCGTCTGTTTTATGTGGCAGACCAAATGTGTGATACGACGAGAGATCAATATTCTTTTTTAATTGGGACATGAGTCAAATTTGCAGCAAAATAAGTGTTATATTTTTTCTCATGCAAATTTTAAAACTGCATAACCTGTGAGATATGTGGCTTTATATTTTATTTTTGGGCAGGTTCGGTTATTTTTGTGTAAAAGTTGAACAATTGGAGCGAATAATTATTTGTGTCACCAATGATTTGAGTGCAGACCAGCGTGTGCATAAAACTGCGCTTACGCTCAAAAACCGCCTTGGTAAAGATGTTTGGGTCGTTGGACGGAAACGGAAAAACAGCCCTGAAATAACCAGACCATACAGAATTAGGCGTTTTAGGTTGGCAGTAAATAAAGGACCGCTTTTTTATGCGCTTTATAACTTCAGGCTGCTGCTTTTTTTGCTGAATCACCGGTATACTGAAATCTTGAGTAACGACCTCGATACACTTCCGGCAGCCCGTGTAGCAGCAGGTTTAAAACGTGTAAAGCTATTTTACGATAGTCATGAACTTTTTACCGAGGTGCCTGAATTAATAAACCGGCCCCGGGTACAAAATATCTGGAGCTGGCTGGAGTGGAAGTGCATTAAGCGGGTTGACAGGTTTTATACGGTGTGTGAACCTATTGCTGAAATCTATGCTCAAAAATATGGTAAGCAAGTCGATGTTATAAGGAACGTACCTTTTCACCGGGAAAAACAATTGTTGGAAAAGTTTGAAAAACCCACGCTCATTTACCAGGGAGTATTGAATGTGGGGCGTGGCATTGATTTAATGATTGAGACCATGGCGCATTTGCCGCAATTTCAATTAATAATTTGCGGCAGGGGTGATGTGGAATCGGAATTGAAGGCCAGGGCAAAAAATCGGGAGAATGTGGTTTTTAAAGGCCATGTCGACTTTGAGTTGATGCAAAGCCTCACTCCAAAGGCGCATATTGGGCTGTCGTGGGAAGAAAATATGGGCCTGAATTATTATTATGCCCAGCCCAATAAAATTTTTGATTATATACAGGCCAGAATCCCTGTTTTGGTAGCAGATTTGCCCGCAATGAATAACCTTGTAACGCAATATGGAGTAGGAGAGGTTTTAAATGAAAGAACACCGGAAAAAATTGCCGAACAAATTGTAAAAATTTTCGATAATCGGCATACCTTTGATGCTGCACTTGAAAAGGCTGCCGGTGAGCTAAACTGGAACAAAGAAGAGCAGAAACTGATAGATATCTTTAAATAATATGTTGACAATATACACCCACAAGAAAAGTAACCGGTTATTATATACCCTTGATTTTATTTTCAAGGAAAGATTTGGTATCAATTTTAAAGTCGTGACCGATGCAAAGGAGTTCAGAGCGGAGTTAGGTCCTAAGCTTAACTATTCCATGGAGGATTTTAAAGACAATTCGCTCAATATATTTCCTGTTTTATTACTTTTCCAGGAGGATGTTACAGAGCACCAGGTAATAGTGAAGGAATGGGATGGTGTAAAGGTTTTTTACAATGTCAGCAAAGGTGATTTCCCGTTCGATGTTTTTGCGGCCACTTTCTATATGATATCCCGTTACGAAGAATATCTGTATGCAAAAAGAGACCGATACGGTCGATATGACCCGAGGAACAGCATTGCATGGAAGAGCGAGTTTCTTTATGAGCCGGTTGTCAATATTTGGCTTAACAGACTTGGCGCATTATTGAAAGAACGCTTCCCTGATTTACCATTAAAAGAGGCCAAATATAGATTTACCCCTTCAATAGATGTGGATAATGCCTGGGCCTATTTACACAAGGGATTCTTGCGCACAGCAGGTGGTTTGGCGATGAATATGGTAAGAGAGCGGTTTCATAATTATGGACACCGGTTGAAGGTTTTAACAGGTGCAGAACCCGATCCTTACGACACCTATGACGAAATAAACAGAATACACGCAAAATATAACCTTAAGCCATATGTGTTTTTTCTACTGGGAAATTATGGCGGATATGATAGGGCGCTTTCCTACAAAAACAGGTACTATAGGCAACTCATTCATGATTATTCAGAAACTGCGAATGTGGGTATTCACGCCTCATTTGCTTCATCTCAAAACCCAAGACATTTAGCAGAAGAGGTTGAAGAAATGGATGAAATTACAGATAAGGAAGTGAAGTGTAACCGTTTTCATTATATTAAATTTAAAATGCCTGATTCCTACGAGCAACTCATTAAGCAAGGTATTAAGAAGGATTTTTCTATGGGCTATCCTTCAAGGCCGGGTTTTAGAGCCGGATATGCCGGATCTTTTAAGTTTTTTAATCTTAAAGCCAATCAACCCACAAACCTGCGCATTTATCCGTTTCAGCTGATGGATGCCACATTAAACTTTTATTCAAAGCATAATCCTAATGAGGCATACAATAAATGCACAGAAATTATTGATAAAGTCAAAGATGTGGGCGGTGAGCTTATAACCGTGTGGCACAATGAATCCTTAAGTGACATAAGTCCATGGAAAGGCTGGGATACAATATACGAACGTGTAGTGGATTATGCTGTGCCAAAGGATTAACCGGTTTTAAGAGAACAAATTGAGTAAGCAGCTGAATATATCTTATGTCGTTAACGAAAAAATTGATTTTCGTAAATGGGATTCCTGTATCAATAAGTCTGCAAATGGCACTTTATACGCCTACTCCTGGTTTCTCGACAGTACCTGTGACGGTTGGGATGCGCTTATATCGGACCATTATGAAGCTGTAATGCCATTACCGTTGAATAAACGAAACGGTAAGCTGCGCCTATCGGTGCTTTCACTTATTACGCAACTCGGAGTATTTTCTACTAAACCCGTCAGCAAAGCGGTTTTAAATGAGTTTCTGAATAAAATTCCAGGCAAGTACAAGCGATGGGAAATGCCGCTCAATGTGCTTAACTCCAGAGATATAGATGGGTTTTACCACTACGATGCTTATGTGTATAGTAAGGACCTGATATATGCGGCTGCGGTACAAGAAAAGATGGCAAATGCCTCATTATTAACGAGTAGAGGAGATGATATGACTGTCTCACGGGGTGTTCAGCTTGCGGTAATTATTAACTTTGTACTGCGGATGTATGGCCGCAAAATAAAGCAAACAGAGATACTGGCTTTGCGCCGTTTGTTATCATTTAGTTCCCGTTTTGGTTTTGGTAATGCATATGGTGTTTATTCTTCTACAAATAATATTATTGGGCTCACGTATGCCATAAGGTTCCACCACAGAGTTTATATGCTTTTTAGCTTAGCCGATAACACGGTTGATAGGAAGAAAGTTTTCCAGGTTATTCTTAATCGCTTCTATAAAGATTTCGAAAAACAGGATTTGGTATTAGAATGCAGTGCGCGTGGTGACGAAGAATTAATTGAAGTTTTAAATGCCAATGGTTTTTCCAGTACCCCTTATGCTGTAGTAAAAAAGAGGAGAAAAATTTTAGGGTTGTGGTAAAAAAAAACCGCCTGCATACACAGACGGTTTTATTTTTGGCTAAATCGGTTTATTCCTTAATCGTCATTTCTTTTATCAAATTATCTGCTTCGGCATATTTATCAACAATAAACAATACGTAGCGGATATCCAGCATAATATTACGACAAATTTCAGGTTTGTAGGTAATATCGCTCATAACACCTTCCCAGGCACGGTCGAAGTTTATACCTATTAATCTACCATGGGCATCGAGTACCGGGCTGCCCGAGTTTCCGCCGGTTGTATGATTTGTACCTATGAAACATACGGGAACTTCGCCGTCGCTATTGGTATATTTACCGTAGTCTTTTTGGTTGTAAAGTTTTTTGAGCTTATCCGGCACACGGTAATCATATACTTCCGGGTTGTCTTTTTCTATTATGCCTTTTAAGGTTGTTTGGTACTCGTATTCAACCGCATCGCGTGGCTCGTATCCGTCTACCTTACCAAATGCTATACGGAAAGTAGAATTGGCATCAGGCCAGAAAACTTTGTCAGCTTGCATTTTTCGCAATCCCTCAACATACTTGCGGTCAAGGATGTCCAGTGTATCTGATATAGCTGCATATTCGGGTTGTATGTTTTTACGATAAAATATAGCCACCTGTTCGTATAACTGATAAGCAGGATCAGACTCGATTTTTTCGTAATCTTCTATTTTAAAGTCTTTTAATAAGTCCTCTACATTTTTTTTGCTGGCAAATATTGACGTTTCAAATAAATCTTGTGCATAAGCTTCAAAATCACCATTATGTTTATCATGAATTTCCTGCATGATAGGAGGTCTGAATTCTTCAGGTACTCCATTGTAATAAATTTTTAAAACTTTTCCGGCTATTTCTTTGTCGATAGGCAAATAATAATCTTTAAAATGGCTTTCAAGTCCATTTTTGAGGCGTTCAACAGTATTTTCCACGCCGGTAGTGTCTTTTTCATCTTTGGCCTGATCTACAAGTCTTGAGAATTGTCCGGCATAGTCTGTTAGTTCAATGGCCATACTCGATTCTATAGCATAATAGAATCCTTCCTGAAGCGGGGTGAGTCTGTCATAGAATTTTTCGTATTTTTCTATTACGCCCTGATAAGCAGCATGGTTATTTGCCCATGATTTAAATTCGGTTTCAAGTTTTTGTTTGTTTTCGATGGTATTAAAGCGCTCAAGTCCTTGAATCTCACCAATCCATTTTTTCCATCCGTTAGAAATACCCGCATATTTAGAAGCATATTGAATGCGTACAGCTTTGTCTTGTTCCATGTATTTGTTCATTACATCTAAACGTGTTTCACGTAAATTAATTCGCAATGGGTATATATGATTCTTTTTAAGTTCTACAGCGTAAGAGGGAATATGTTGTTGAGTTGTTCCCGGGTAACCCAGAACCATGGTAAAATCACCTTTATTGATACCTTCGGTAGAAATTTCGAAATGTTTTACCGGTTTGTAAGGTTCATTATCTTTTGTGTATTCGGAAGGCAGGTTATCTTTTCCTGCATAAATTCTGAACATTGAAAAATCGCCTGTATGGCGCGGCCAGGACCAGTTATCTGTATCGCCGCCAAATTTACCAATGGCTGAAGGTGGTGTGCCTACTAATCTAACGTCCTTAAAAATTTCGTATACTGACATGTAGTATTCATTACCTGCAAAAAACTGTTTGATATTTGCGCGGTAGTGCGTTTCTTCTTCAGCCTTTTTTATAATTGCTTCCTGGTTGTCCCTTATTTTCATTTCACGCTCTTCCTCTGTCATGTTTTCTGTAACTCCTTCTAAAACCTGATCAGTTACATCTTCCATTCTTTTGAGAAATGATGCGGTTATCCATGGGTTGGCCAGTTCTTCATCTTTTTTATAGGCCCAGAAGCCATCTGTAAGGTAGTCGTGCTCTACAGTGCTGTGGCGTTGAATAGCCCTGTAGCCACAATGATGGTTTGTGAGGATGAGTCCTTCGTCAGAAATAAGTTCTGCAGTACAAAAATGGCGAAAAGGCCGGCCATTATATCCCAAACCTACTACTGCATCTTTTAAGGATGCCTGGTTTATATCATAAATGTCTTCAGCAGTGAGTTTGAAGCCGGCTTTCTGCATTTGCTCGAATGAGTACTTTTCGAGCAAAACAGGCACCCACATTCCTTCATGTGCCCTTAAAAGGGGCAATGCAATTAGAATTGCCGCAATAAATAGTATTAATCGTCTTTTGATCATAATGCTATGTTTTAATGTTATATAATTTCTAATAATTTTCGGTACAGCAAATGCACAGGGAGTCCCATCACATTGTAATAGCTGCCTTCTATGTGTTTTACAGCTACCATTCCGAACCATTCCTGTATGCCATAGGCCCCGGCTTTGTCATAAGGTTGCTCTTGTTCAATATATTGTTCAATAAGCTCATTAGTCAATTTTTCAAAAGTAACCTTCGTGTTACCATGGAATAAATGACAGGTATGTTCATTGCGCAGGCAAACACCTGTTATTACGTGATGGCTTTTACCTGAAAGCGCATTCAGCATTTCAAATGCATCTTTTTTATTTGTTGGCTTGCCGAGTATGTGTTCATTTAGGGCCACTATGGTATCTGCGGTAATAATAATCTGGTTTTTTTTGGGTGCTGGGAAAGCCATGGCTTTTTTTTGAGCCACATATTCGGCTATTTCAGCCGGGGTTAGGTTATCAGGAAATGATTCATCGATTTTTTTCTGTTGTACAGAAAATGATAATCCCAATTGCCTTAATAATTCCTGCCTTCTCGGGGAACCTGAGGCCAGTATGATATCTTTATTTTTGTTTATATTTTCGATCATACAATCTGAAGTACATTGTATCTGACAATTAAAGCATAAAGCAAGCCTGTAAACATAATTATTTTCATCAATTGGCTTAAACGATGGAAGTGGCGTTTTTTATGAGCAAAATGTACCCAGTACATGTGTAGCGTTAGGGGTAATAGAATTAATAATGATATATAAATCCATGAAAACCAATCGTAAACCACTCTCGATGCTACATAAATTATAGCTATCATTGTAGCTATGGTTAAAACTTGTACAACCCATTTAGTATTTTTTAGACCCAACACAATGGGAACTGATTTTCTTCCATAACGCATATCACCGCGAATATCTTCAAAATCTTTCACGATTTCCCGAATCAGGTTGGTCATAAATGCGAAAAAAGAAAATGCAATAACCCATAGGGCAATTATATAAAAGTTTTGCTGCAAGGCTCCATTTCCAAAGAGCACCATACCCTCATTGGCCTGATATGTATATTCAAATAATAGCACCTGGAAAGGTACCATTGCTGTTAAAAGCGATACAATGATGTTTCCGACAAGAAACATTCTTTTATAGGTGGTAGAATAGAACCAGAAGATGCCGCTTACAAATGCATATACAAAAGCCACCCACCACAGGTGCACCTGCCATGCCAGCCATAATCCTATCAATACAGCCAGCGAATTAAAGATTATGTGCCAGGTAATAACTCCGATACGACTCATTTTTTGGCCCACAACTACTTTTCCCGGTTTATTGATCAGGTCAATTTTTCGGTCGAAATAGTCATTAATAATATACCCACCAGATCCCAGAAACATGGTAGCCAATACCATGAGCCAGAAATCGCGTAAAGGCATTGCTGTGCTCATACCGCTGACATGAAGCATGGGTTCCATTACTGCGAATCGTATTGCAGCCATCACCAATGGTATAATTATTAGGTTGGGCCATCTGATAAGTCGTAAAAATGCCTGCATAGGGTGTATGTTTAAATTTTTATTCTATTCATATATCAAAGCCATTATTCAACAACCCAGTTTCCCTGCGCTCTGAGTACTTGCTCTATTACATCACGTACGCAACCTTCACCTCCATTTTTGTCCGAAATATAGTCAGAAATTTGTTTTATTTCCGAATCAGCATCTGCCGGACAGGTTGGAATGCCTGCCAGTTTCATCACGTTGTAATCTGGTAGGTCGTCTCCCATGTAAAGCACTGTTGCGGGGTCAATTTTATGCTTTGCCATGAAGTTTTTTAAGTCTTCCACTTTATTTTGCGAAGGGAGATATACATCCTTAACGCCAAGTCTGTTAAATCGCCAGCGAACAGGCTCATCTTCGCCACCGGTAATGATGCCTATCAGGTAACCTTTTTCAACCGCATATTTTACAGCAAAACCATCACGAATATTCATCTGGCGCGCTTGTTCTCCTCCGGGTAATAAATAAAGTGTGCCGTTTGTGAAAACTCCATCCACATCAAAAACAAATACTTTAATATTGCCGAGTTGTTCTTTAAAATTTTTCTTCATCAAATTTGTTAAGTTTAGCGGGTTAAAGATAATAAATCATCAAAGCATTTGTGATCAACCGTACCGTTTTTTAATCCATTCTGAGAGCTGTATATATTTTTGTGCGAGGTCATCGTTAAGCTGGTTGGTATGTTTGGCAAGGGTTACCTGATCGTTTCTTATGGCCGGGCCGGTTTGAACAGTTTCCGGGTCATTGGAAAGTGCCTTGTCTGCCGTTTCTTTTATCAGTGGTCTTAAAATATCGAACGGTAAATTATAACGCTCCATAATATCTTTACCAAATGTGTACATAAGATTTGTAAAATTACATACAAATACGGCTGCCGTATGTATTTGTAAACGTTCTTCACTATTGACCTGTAAGACCATTTCCGAAATATGGTTGGCGATACCTGTCAATTGTTTGGCAACAAATTCACTGTTGGCTTCAATACAAACGGGTACGTTTTTAAAATCAACTCTTCGTTGTGCCGAAAATGTTTGTAATGGATATAATACTCCTGCATGCATATGGTATTGGCCAATGAGTTCTATGGGCTGGCTGCCGGCAGTATGCACCAGAATCTGATTTTCGTTTTTTGGTAAGGTTTTAATTACTTGTTCCAGGGCACTGTCTGAGATAGCTATTATTATAATTTGGCTTTTTAAATCTGTAATTTTTGTGGCCGGGCGCAGGTTGAACTTGCGGGCAAAATGTTGGGCGTGTTCAGGGTTTTTCGAATATACAAGTTCTATGCTATAACCTGCATCGAGCAGGGCGGGCACAAGAGAATGGGCGACATTACCTGTGCCTATAACAGATATAGATTGCGTTTGATGCATATGTTATTCATTAATATAAATATCACCAAAGAGTGTGGTTGATTTTACAATTACTTTATTTAATAATTTTATTTCACCTCCAAAAGTTGAGCGAACCTTTGCCTCTTTGGTAGGTGTAGCAGCAATAAATCCTCCGGTTCTTGCAATAAGTTTAGCGCTCTCCAGCTGCAAACTGTCTGTTCGTATTATACCTCCCGAATGTGCTTTGGCTTCGAGATAATCTATTTTGCCGGCCAGTTCAATAAAAGCACCTGAGGTGCATTTGGCTGCTGCTGTTTTAATAAACATTTTGGCGTCCAGTTCAGCTCCTGAGGTTGCTTTTAGGGTTACGCTATCGTTAAAAATGGGTTTTCTGATGTCAGTTTCGGCGCCTCTCGACATGGTCAGGCTTGTGAATTTGGGCAGATAGGCATCAATCACTACTTTGCCTCCTTCAATGTCTAATGGTTCAACCCTTATGAGCAGTTCTTCATTGGTATACTTTGTATATATATCTTTCAGCGGTACTTTCTTGCTCTCAATAACTACCTCAACATCATCTGAAAGATGAAAATTAATCTTCATCTTTCCATCAACAATTACTTTTGAGGGGGCATTAAATCTTCTCGTTTCTTGTAATTTTTGAGCTGTTGCCGGGTAACTCACGAGCAAAATAAATATGATTGATAAATACTTCATGGTGTGATTTTATTTTTATTGTTGTTTGAATTTAATCTGGCTTAAAAAGTAGCAACGTTTTTGTAAAGGATTTAATCTTTAAATTTCAAGTAAAAGTAATAATAATGTTAAAAATAATACGCAACTATTTTTTTGTAAATGGTCATTTCAATATGTTTTATACAGCATCACAAAAAGCTTACTATGCCTTGCGCAATTCCTATTTTTGTGTAATTTAGCCGTTTGTTAAAATATATAACTATGACACGTTTATTACCTGTTTTGTTTGCTTTACTCGTTTTGTTTATGGGTTGTTCAGATGAATTTGATTTGCTGAATGATGAGGTAGATATTGCCGATGGATACCAAAAAACTATTGTAGCATATGCCAACATATCTCCTTCTAATGAATATCATTATGTGAGAGTAAATCGTGGTTTCTCAGCAGAAAACTTTTATGTGGGTGCAAATAATCAGGATAGCATTCAGTTTGCTGCAGCCGAAGTTGATGTTAGAATTTATCGAATCCGGAATAATGATACCGTAAAGACCTATGCTTGCCGTGATACATTACTGGAAAAACCAGTGGGCGAGTACTTCAATACAGAAAATGTAATACTATATTATTTTCGTGAACCAAATTTGTTGGGTAATTATACATCAGGGAATATTAAACTGGGTTTAGAAGTAAAGGAAGGTAATAATGTTGTAACTTCTCAGACAACTCCGATTAAAGATTTTAATTTTAATTACCCACCCAACTTTAGCACCTTCGATATTTCTTATGAAGAAGAACAATTTAAGGTTGAAATCAATAAACCGGCAAACAGTCAGGCATACAAAGTAATTGGTATTGGGCGTTACAGAGAGATAACTGATATTGCGGGTGATTTAGATACTGTATTAAGAGCATTTACCTTCACTATTGGTGATTCATATGAGACGCAAGCATCAAGTGGTGGTATAAAAGCATTTTATCAGTCATCCGGCGTGTTTTACGATGCCATTGAACGCGATGTGCTTTTAAATGGAGATACAACCAATACTGTTAAAAGGAAATTTGTTGATGTTGCCTATCATGCTACTGCAGGTAACAGCGATGTTGCATTGGCCCAATTGACCGGCAATGCATATACAGGCTTTACAGACAATGAAACAACCGTTAGTAATATGGATAATGGCCTGGGGTTGTTTTCGTCTTATAATGAATCTCAAACACGTTATTATAAATTATCAACCCCAACAGTTGATTCCATTCTTACCCTGTATGAATATAAATATAAATTTACGAGGTAATTATTCTTGACAGGGAAAAAAAAGCATGCAAATTAAATTTTTACTTTTATAATTGAAGTATATTGATTAATTTACAACGCAAAAGCTTTAAGAAGAATTAGCTTATTTTATGAGCTTTTATTTTCGTTTTTTTTTAATAAAGATTAAATTTGGAAATCGAATAAAGCTGTATTTATAATAAAATATATATTCATGGATCCATTAATTATTGAACCTACAGACGAATCGCCAGAAGTAATACTTGATAAAGAGAACGGACGTTTTGAATTTGGTGGAAAGTCTTTGCCGGAGGATGTTAAAGAGTTTTACACCCCCATTTTGATATGGCTCGAAAACTATGTGAAAGATCCTAAAGATGAAACACATGTGAAATTTAAATTCGAATATTTTAATTCTGCATCTGCAAAGCAAATATTAGATATACTAACATTTTTTGAGCGTATCAAAGAAGATGGCGGCATTGTTAAGGTCGACTGGTATTATATGGAAGATGATGAGGATATGGAGGAAGCAGGAGATTCATATGGTGCTTTGGTAGAACTTCCAATTAATTTAATTGCTTATTAGTCATAAAATAGTTTTACCGTTGAGGTTTACTTTAATTCTTTTTTTACTGCTGTTTTTAAATTCTTTATCGGCCCAAATAAGGAATCCTTTCAATGAGGAAATACTTCCGTTTGGGCAAAATACCGAACTCATACAGGAATCGGGTAGCTTTAATCATTACCAGGTAAATTATGGTTTTGTAAAACATACAAAAAGCAAATATGCCCTACCATTTCTGACCTTTTGTCCCGACACTTCTAATTCATGGATTGTGGTATTAAATGGAGGTCCCGGACGGTCAAATATCAGATTTTCATTTGATATTGACAGCCTGTTAAAACAGTATAATATTTTATTGCCAGGTTACAGGGGCATTGATGATCGGGCCCTTGAAAATATCAAAGATGAAAACGACCCCGCAATAAAGGAATTTATTGCAGAACATATGGCTAAATATTCTACGCACAATATTGCAGACGATATAGCACTTATTGCTGAAAAACTTCGTTTATCGCCGCTGACGATAGTTGCTCATAGTTATGGAACGTTAGTGGCCGGTGAGTTGTACAGACATCACCCAGAATTGGTTGATTCTATTCTGGCCTTTTCTCCTGTTGACCCCAATCGGCCTATGCCAAACCCCGAGAAAATTGATTATTTTATTAGTTCTGTTTTTGATGGTGATGAGCATCGAATAATGGCTTTTAAGGATACTTTAGAAAGTTGGTTCGCCAGCAAGCATTCAGAAAAGTTGGCTATGGGATTGGTTTCTGCTATGTATGTTAAAGAGGATTTTAGCAGATTGCTTAGCAATGTTTTAAATGGAACTGAAACCCGCGAAGATGTTATTGAAAAAAGCACCAACTACCTCAAAAAAGCGTATTTGATTGATTTTGCGCTTAAAATTAATTCGATAAAGGCCCCTGATGATATCCCAAACACGGTGTATAGTTTTATTACCAACGCTTTTTATAAAAAAATAAGTCGGTATTTAATCACAAAAAATACAAAAACAAATCTCCAAAACTTTTTTTACAGCGCTCCTGCAAGTATTTTTGTGCCTAAATATGAATTTTTTTATACCCAACCCCTACTGAAAGAGAAAACGGTATATTGCGAATGTGGCCATGCAGATTTATGGGAGCAAGCACCGGAATTTATTTTGGGCAAAACCTCAAAACAGTAAATTGTCTATCCTTCAGTGACTTATTAAGTTAGCTGTGGCGCATATCATGTAACAGTGGTGCTGGAATATTAAAAAAAATCAATACCTTTGAAATGTAAAGGAATAGTTAATATTCCAAATAAAAGAAAATTCACTGTTATATGAAGCCTTTAACCATTACAGCAACGAAACATTCACCTGAAATTTTTCTCGATGCGGAAGAAGGTATCATACGTTTTACAGGCAAGTCGCGGCCTGAAGATGCCACGCTTTTTTATACCCCGGTTATTAAGTGGATTAAAGCATATGTAAGTAATCCACAGCCCGTTACAACTGTAGTTTTTGACCTTGATTATTTTAATTCATCATCTGCCAAAATGCTCAAAACCTTTTTCGCTGATTTCAAACGAATTCAGGACAGCGGCAAGGAAGTCATCATTGAGTGGCATTACCAGGAAGAAGATGAGGATATGCAGGATGTGGGAGAGGAGTTGGCTTCATTATATGAACTGACTTTTTCATTTATACCCTATAACCCCTGATTGTAAGCTTTTATAATGCACCAATCCCGCGCTACTTACTAATCACAATTGCTTCTACACGGCGGTTTTTAGCTCGCTCTTCTTCTGTATTACCGGCAGAAACGGGTTGTGAATTTCCGGCACTACTGAATTTTATATTTTTAATGCCTTGTTTCATTAAATAACTGGTTACGGTGCGCGCCCGCTCTTCGGCAACTTTTATGTTTTCGATGGCTTCAATATCATCGCAATGGCCTACTATTTCGAGTTCAATTCCGGGGTTATCTTTTAAGATGCCTGCCAGACGGTCGAGTTCGGCCATTGATTCTGGTGTTAGCTGGTCACTGTCTGGCTCAAATGTAATGGCCTGCAGGTTAACTTTTGAACCTACTGTGATATAATCGAGCATGATTTCACGCTTCATGTTCTGGAAAGTAGTAATTTGCCCTGAAGGCAGGTTCTCTGCATAGAACCAGTAACCGTCTGAGGTGACTACAAGCTTGTAGTTCTCGCCGGCAAGGAACGACACGTAGAATTTACCTGATTTACTATCGGTATTGGCTTCAGTAACAACTGCACCGGTTTCATTATCTATAATTTTCACTTCGGCCTTAATGGGTTTAAATGTGGCAGCATCTTTCACCGAACCACCGAGGTTGGTACGCCTTATTACCCGTACATTGCGATCCTGCTCTGCAAAATCAAGATTGTTGTTAAAGTTTATTCTTCTGCGTTTTTCGTTCAAAATAAAGTTTATTTCAAACTGCTTATAACCATTAAGTTCTACAGTAAAGTCGTTTTGTGCCAGGTTAAAATGTTCATAAAAAATATTGTTCATATGAATTTTGTACTTGTCCACATTGGGCACATACAGTATGAAGTCTCCATTTTTATCTGTTAGGGTAGAGTAAACATTACCTTTACTATCGGTGGCGGTAATTTTAACATTGGCTGGCGAGATATTACCCAGATTCGATAATTTTGACCTGTTGAGGATAACAGAACCAAATATTTTATTGTTCTCTTTATAAGGTATGTAAATGGTTTTATCGTCGTCCATGATAAACTTTTGCTGGCTTTTATCGCTTGTAAAGTTACCCTGCATTTTCCCCAGTGATACGTAATTTACCGTGTAGAAACCTCCCGGAATATTATTATATTTGACCAATCCCTTTATATCTGATAGTAGCTCTGTAGCGTAAAACCCTCCTTCATTCACATTGCCAATTTGTTGCATTGAGTCATTCACAGTGTGATCGACATTGATTTTGGCAAGTACATTTTCAATACCGGGTTCATCTTTACTTTTTGTACCATCGCCATTAAGGTCCTTAAAAAATACCATTCTTAAGTCATGGTATTGTACCCTGGGTTGGTCAAACCCAAATTTTTTCTGTACCCGGAATTCAAAATAGCTGTTACTAAATGTGTATTTTTCTTCTACTACTGCATCATAAGATGATTGGTAACCTATTGTATTTATTAATTGTAGCCGCCAACCTTTGCCAGGATAGCCTGAAACAATCGTATTAATATTGTATCTCGTGCTTTTTGACGCCAGGTCAAAGTTCATTGTTGACCGATTGGTGATTTTTATGTAGTCCTCGTAAACAAAAAGGTCTATTTGTGGGAGTATACGAACCAATCTGTTGTCGACGTTAAAATAGATGTTTTCAAAATGCTGATTTAAGGTATAGGGCCCTTCGTAATAGCTGGCATAAATACTCCAGATTCTGCCCCGTAAATTCACCCCAAGTTCAAAGCTGGGATAATGATGTTTTTTATTGAGAATTGGGTTACTCATCGCAAATCTATCCACTGAAGTATAAGTATACCCTGCTGCCCCTTTTAGGTTTGCGGTTACGGATGTATTTTGACCTCTGATTCTGACACCTACAGTTAGATATGATGTAGGTACAGATAGTTCACTGTTTTGGTCAAAATTAAAAAAGTTATTTGACCATTTAATTTCCTGACGTGGTCCTCCGTATAACGTAAAATTTGGATTCAGTGTATAATTCAGTTGTACAAGTGAATAAAGCGAATTAAAATATAGATCTTCTCGCAGTTTATATCCATCATATACAGGTGGATTATTTTTGAATAAATTGGCTGTTGCTGATAATCGTAATCTTTTGCTTATTTCATAATTTGCCTGGTTGTATGTTTTCAGTCTGCCTGCAAAATAACCTTTGTAATGCCTGTCTCCGTATTGAAAAGTGCTTCTGAAATTAAGCTTTTTAGAATTATAATTAAGGTTTGCCTGGGAACCATAACCCATAACAGATCGGTTTCCAAAATCTGTAAAATAAGTTTCACTAATTCCACCCCGGATATAGAATCGGAGGTTGTCGAAAAAAGGGACGAAAAAACCAAAAACGCCTAAATAATTATCCTGGCTTAAATCGCTATTTTGAGCATAGATACCCCCTGCTTCGACATATGATTCCCCGATAGGTTTTAATTTTAACAAGGCTCCTACTTTATCGGCTTTATTATACAGGTTTCTTGTGGCTGTTAGACTTATTTCCTGCTTTTTTATATTGATATGAGCGGAAGCTCCACGACCAAAAAGCGATTGATCGATACTTTCATTTATATCACCCAGTTTTAACAATAAATTTTTGTAATTATATCTTACCCGTATTCTGGAATATTTCCAGGGCTCTTCCGAAAAGCGTTTTCCCATAGTTTGAAATCTGTAGAAGATACTTCCTGCCTTACGCGTCAGAAAACTTCCTCTTACATCAGCATTATAAATGGGGTCATAGTTCGAGAAAATATTAAGGGCGGATAATTCAACGATAAGTAATCTGTTGCGATCCGGGATGTAATTTTCATATTCCTGGTTTATTTTTTTTATCCATAAGGCATTTTCAAAAGCCGTATCTCTTGTGTATGTTTTTACATGCACCCGGTAATTTTTTCGATCGCCGTAAGTTTGTTCCCCTTGACTGAGATAACTAACATCAAAGTTTAGTGTTGTGTCCGCATTTGGTGTTAGTAAGAATTCTGTTTTAAAGGTTTGATTAGCTCCATTGGGCATTTTTATGCCTTTATCATAATTAAATTCAAGATAGACTACTTCATCTACATTTCCCTGGTTAATGCAATTAAATTCCATTTGTGCCTTGTTGGTGGCATTATTAAAATAAAGGGTTCTTTGTGCAGGTCTGAACTTAATTTTATTGTTTTTTGGGATATTGACGAAGCTGTATTTGTTTTTAAATGATTTTCCGTTATTGTCCGTTAATGTAGCAACAACTGCGTATCCAATTTCACCTTTTGCACTTGGCGAAATGCCTGCTCTTATTGGTATTAAGATAGAGTCATTCGGACGGAGCGTTATTGTTTGTCTTTGTTCCACCATTAAACTCCATCCTCTTGGTAAAGTCAGGTGTGCATTAAATTGTAACCTTCTGTCTGTAGGGTTTTTTATTTTTAAAACATTAAAGAAAGATTCTTCAGCACTCGTTTCAATTTTGTCGCGCAGAAATTCTAATTGGATATCACTGTAGGGGTCGTCCAAAAAAGAAAATTGGCCGAGTGCCATAAAGGGCAACAGCCAAAAAAAAAGCGCTATGAAACGTTTAGCATTCAATTTAATCTTTGGTTTTTAACGTAAATATAAGTTCCACAATAAACCGTTCATTGGACACAATATTTATTGGGTTAGTTTTACCAATATCATAACTAATCAGTACATCGGCCACATAAGCTACCTTATCAGTGCCTGTGGCTATTTCTGTATCCATAGAGCTTAAAGTATAGGTACTGGTAACACCTTCATGAAAAACCCTCAGCTCAAGTGTGTTCAATGGTAAGGTTTCTCCTGAATCAACCGACTCAATACTCGCGCTCATTGCCCTTACATTGAGTTCCCAACCCGGTCCTGCCGGGTTAGCTATTCCTCCTGATACCGTGTCGTTATACTCAACCTGAAGGGTGGTGTAATCATCTAAAGACATCCCATTTTCATAATCTTCAATGTGATTAACAAAGAACTCAACATAATTACCGGTTTTAACAATAACTCTTGAAGTTACATTGTTTTGAGCAACGGAATTAAGGGCAAAAAAAATTAGAAAAAGATTAAAAAGATAAGTTTTCAAACTATTCAATTTATTATTGAAAAAAGCAATGCAGTGAAACTGCATTGCTTTTTAAAACATTATTGTGGTACCAATACTAGAAATACATTAGTAGTATAACGGTCAGGTGCTAATGATTGCTGCAATAGCGATTGGCCATTCATCCCTGTACCACCTGTTCCCATTTCCCATTGAATTTGGAAGGCGTTTTGGGTAATATCCCCTGCACCAAAAGTTGCAATGCTATTTACAACTGGCACAGCAGAGTTGGTAAGCGCTGCAACAGCTCCGGGTAAGTTCCACTGTGTTCCGTCACCTCCAGTTCCTGTACTTACTACATTATATCCAATATTATCTAAGGGCATTGTATTATTAACGTCATCTGTACCCAGTAGCGTGCCATCTTCAGCATATAAGTTAACATCAAAATCAACGGATGAGGCCACTGTGAAATCAGTTTGGTATCTTGGTCCTGTAGCGATTCCATTTTGGTATTGGTCAATGGTATTAACTGTCCACTCAATGTTACCACCGGAAGTAACATTTAATCTTAAAATGGAGTTCAGGTTTACTGCAACCGGAATAATGGCATTGTCAACCACCGGTTGTGCGATTGTTGCTATGCCCAGCAACAGTCCGACAAAAAGTACACTTAGTTTTTTCATATTAATTTAATTTAGGGTTATTATTTACCTTTTTTCTGTGCCAATATATAAATTTTAAAGGCTTTCACTATATTCTTTAACTTTTCATTCACAATTTTGTTACGAGAATTTGACAAAGAACCATTTTATGTGGATGAACATTAATATTAATTTCGTTCAATTTGAAAATGACTGAAATATTTGTATGTTATTCGTTTACAATATACATAGTGTTTATATTAAGTTGTTTGATGGATTACATGCACCCAAAATAAATATCTCATTCTAACAAATTTTCTAATACCCAATAATTAAACACAGATGAATGTTAATGCTTTTAATATTAATGCTTTAATAGCCTTACCCCTTCGTGTCATGTTGTTTTATGTTAAGCAAATCAGGTGTTAATTTGAATCCCATAACAAGCATGTCATCAATTTGGGCATATCTTTCACCCATCCAGGTATCAATGGTCAGTTCCAGTATTTCCTGCTGTTCTTCCATGGGGCGTTTATGGATTTCAAGTAACAAAGCCCTGAACTTTTTGGCCATATATTTTCGGCCTTTTGGACCTCCGAATTGATCAACAAAACCATCAGAGAAAATATAACAATAGGTGTCCTTGTCAATATCGATTTCCTTAAGCGTAAATTTAGGATCTTTCACCAAAGTACCGCCAATGGGAATTTTATCGGCCTGTAGCTGATGCACCTCATTATCCTGAATATATACGAGCGGATTTTTGGCTCCGGCAAAAGTCAGTTTTTTGTTTTCTATATCTATCTGGCAAAATGAAAGGTCCATTCCGTCTTTATTCTCAGTCACTTCCTGTTTAAGGGCTACCTGCACACCTTGATGCAACTGCTCCAGAATAAGATCCGGACGGCTAATGCCCTTATCTGTAATATCGTCCAACAAATTATACCCAATCATCGACATAAAAGCGCCCGGTACACCATGCCCGGTACAATCAACGGCTGAGATAAGAAAATAATCGTCTTTTTGTAGTGGTGAAAACTCTTCCCTGCGAGAGATGTTAAATATTTTTTGAATGTCGAATTTTTTCTGCGCTTTTCTGAACCAGTAAAAGTCACCACTCACGATGTCGCGGGGTTTGAAGAATATAAAGGAATCAGGTATATATTTATTCAATTCTTTTCTTTCAGGCAGCATAGCGGTCTGTATGCTTTGCGCGTAATTGATACTCTTGGTGATTTGTTTATTCTGTTTTTGAATTTTTGTCAATGCAGCTGATAATTCATCACTTTTCTCTGCAATTTCGCGGTTTCGGTCTTCAAGAATGCGGTTGGCTTTTTTCTTGTCTCTAAACCGTATAAATAAGGATATGGCTGCCAGAATGGCTAAAATAAGCACCACACCGGTACCATATATAATGATTTTTTGGTTGCGTTCAACAGCTTCCTGCTGCTTAATACGTGCCTCTGCCTCTCTTTGCTCAGCCCTTTGTCTTTTTAAGGTTTGTGCTTTAATGATGCTGTCCTTTTTTAACAGGTCTATCTGCGCTTGTCGTTGTTTACTTAATCGTTCTGCAAATTTTAATGAATCCTGCGTAGACTCCAGTCTGGTTTGCCGCAGCTCCAGTTCCAATTGCTGGGCTCTTTTTTCAGCTTTTTGCCTTTGTATTTCAGCCATACTCTCCACTTTTTCCTCTTCAAATTCAGCGCGCATGGTCTGGGCTTGTGCAAATTGTTGAATTCTATTGTATTTATTCCGGTATTCAGAAGCTTTATCGGGCTGATTCATGTTACGAAAATTATCTGCAAACAGACCATAACAAGCAAGTAATAATTGGTTGTTTCCGATCTGCTCGGCAATCTGAAAAGCTTCTTCTAACTTTTGATTGGATTCGTCAAATCTGCCCATGGCCGATAGAATATAGGCCAGGTCAATCAACCCTGAAGCTATTTCTTCCTGTTTGCCTATTTCTCTTGCCACTTCCAGGCTTTTTTTGAAATACTCCTCGGATAATTCAATTTCCTGCAAGTCTGTGTACAAAACACCAATGTTCGTATAAACGCTTCTCAGGTTTTTGAGGTTTTCTGTTTTTTGATAGATTACAGCCGATTGTGAGAAATAATCAATGGCATCTCTGAAATAATCATGTTTCCAATAAATAAAAGCTACCTTGGTGTAATTGGTGGCGGCTACCTGGGAATTTCCCTGGTTCATGGCCGTTTCGGCAATTTCAAGAAATTTGTTGATTTTGCTATGGTCATCTGGGCTAATTTGCGATATTTGCTGACTGTATGCCGAACTATACAACCATAGGAGAATTGTCAACAGAAAAAATTTGTATATTGCACATCCAGATATTTTCATTATTTTTCGCTCGAATTTGAAATGACCATTAATTAACAAAACTAAACAAAAATATGAAAGTTAAGATTCTAAGCATAATATTTTTTTTAATAACAATAATGCAAGCGTTTGCCCAGGATTTTGAAGTGTCGCCTGTACAACTTTATTTTAGTGCCAATCCAGGGGAATCTCAAACGAAAACTGTTACAATCAAAAATCATAGTGCTCAAAAAACATCATATATATTAAGTGCTGGCGATTTTGTGGTGTCTTCTGATGGTGATAAGCAATTTAAACCTGCCAATTCTACAAAACACTCGATTGCCAACTGGATGAGTATCAGCCCTTCATTTTTTGATCTGGAACCCAATGCCGAACGGCAGGTGAGTGTTTCAGTGCAACCACCTACGGATGATGACGGATCGAGATGGGGACTTATTTATGTGCGTACTGCAAAAGAACAAACCGCTTTTGAAGCTGGTGAAGAGTTAGCTGCAGGTCTAAACCTAAGTCCAAGAATTGCCATTCAGGTTTACCAGACAGCCAAATCCAATAAGAATCTCAAAGCTAAAATCGGTCAGTTAAGAGAAATTTCTTCGGAAGATTCTACTGAGCGCTGGTTTTCTGCCATTGTCACAAACCTGAGTGATATTATTATTCCTTGTAAGGTGTTTTTAATAGCCTCGAATATGCAAACAGCCAAAGAACACCAATATGAACCCGTACAGTTTACTGCATATCCCAAAAACACCCAAAAGATTATTTTAAAGATGCCCATAGACCTTCCTAAGGGAACTTACGCTTTGGCTGCTGTACTGGATTATGGTAGTAATGTAAACCTGGAAGGAACTCAAATGGTGATTCAGGTCCCCAAATGATCTATTTTTATCGCATAGTACTTTGTTTCATATTTATACCTGTAATTAATGTCGCACAGGACAATACTTTTGTTGTAGTTAAGAACAATGGATATGAAAAATTTGAGGGGTACATCCAGGAAAATGATACCATAAAAATTGGATTTTATTATTTTTTTAAAGATTCAGCCACACTTTATCAATCGGGTTTTTACGAAAAAAATAAGATGCAGGGTGTCTGGATAATTTATTATCCTTCCGGTCGCATTAAAACAAAATACAATTACAGCGCTGGAGAAAGGAGTGGAGCGTTTACTCATTATTACCCCAATGGGGAGAAATATCTTACAGGCCATTATGCGGAGGATGAAATCAAGGGAAGAGCAACAGAATTTAGTCAATCCGGACAGCTGGCTTCAATAATGCACTATGAAAATGGCGAAAAGACAGGATACGATTCTCTTTTTTATCCCAATGGAAACCTGAATCAAGTACAGAAGTATGCTGCTGATAAAAAAGCTGGTCTTTATAAAAGTTTCCATGAAACCGGAGAGATTAATTATCAGGGTTATCGCAACGAAGCCGGTTATTATGATACGCTGTATACTTATTTTAAAAATGGAAATCTTGAGCGCGTCGCATATTACGAAAATGGAAAATTGAACGGTCTTTTGAAAAGTTATTACAATGACGGATCATTAAAACGGGTGGTACATTATAATAACAATAGCCGGGAAGGTGAGACCAAAATGTACTATCCGGACGGCCGGCTCGCAGAGCAGGGATTGTTTGCAAACGACAAAAGAGCAGGGCAGTGGTATTCGTATTTAATAAACGGCACTGTTTTCTCAACCGGTAAATATAAAAACAATGAATTTAACGGTGTGTGGAAAGTGTATCATCCCAACGGAAAAATCAAGCAACTTGGGGCCTATAAAGATGGTCAATCTCATGGCATTTGGAAAACATTCTATCCCACAGGGGAATTGCAAACTTGTGGTAGCTATTTAGATGGTGCCAGGAGTGGGCGTTGGACCTGGTTCAATCAGGCAGGTGAAATTATACAGAAAGTTGTGTTTATTAATGGCAGATTATTAAAAGCCCATGTGGAAAAAACATCTGCTGAATAAAGTTTAACCTGGTCGATATAAACCTGACTATTCAGGCTTGCATCGCATTTCTTTATCACCTTCCAATTCAAACAACCACCGCTTAAATGCCGGCGGACCAAATGAACCCACAACGTTGTTCGAAAATCCATAAGGCTCGGTGGGCATGCCTACCAGGTTGGTGTTGAGTTCCCCATCTCCATCAAGGTCGTGATAATACCGAAAAGCATATGTGCCCGATGCTAAACTGTCGATGGTTATGGTGCTTTGTTTGTCGTTTACTTCACCCACCACACGTTCTAATGTATTGCGGTCCTGATCTAGTAGTTCGAGCATAATTCGACCTTTGTTTTCCGGCAGGTTTTTAATCTTAATTGTCAATACATGCTGCCCCGGGAGCTGTAGGGCCATCATACTTAACAAACAGCTTAAAAGAAAAACTTTCAAAAGCACATTTTTCATGGAAGACATGTTTAATTGTAAAATTATTTTTAAAATATGTTTCGATATATTTTCAGAGATTGATTTATGTTTATGTAATATTTTTTGTTCAATCATAAACGAATAAACAAATCACAAAAGCCCTCAGTTATTTCTAAACGAAATATTTACAATAATGTTGGAACCAATCTTACATCGAATTAAGGCTATTTTTACCAAAGGCATGTAAATAGCTCTTTATGAATAGGTGAACTTTAATTAACATAACAGCTAAATGAAAATTGGCAATTGCCGATTTTCAATATATTTTTATCCCATGGAAAAACAAAAAACGGAAGCGCTGTATACGGAAAGATTTAAACATCACAATTCGCTGCGTAGAAAGTACAAGCGAACATACAATATCAATGCAACTGCCCGGTTATTGGTTTTTGTAGTTGCAATAGTGGGTTTTTATTTTGCCTTAAGCACCAATGTGTGGATAGTTACCTGCATTTTAGTGGCAACAATAATAGTCTTTTTGGTGCTTGTGCAATACAGCGCGCGCCTTGAGCGTATGGTGCGCTGGCATAAGGAGCTGGCGCTAATTAATGAGGAAAACCTGAATGCACTGAATGGCGATTTTTCAGAATTTGACACTGGCGAGGAGTTTAAAGATATGAGCCACTCGTTTAGTTATGATTTGGATGTGTTTGGTCAGGAAAGTTTTTTTGCCACCATCAATCAAACTACACGGCCGGGCGGTAAACGGATGCTGGCCGGCTGGTTTATGCAGCCCTTGCAGGCATGGGAAGCCATACGTAAACGGCAACAGGCATTGACTGAACTGGGTACAAAAACCGAATGGCGCCATCAGTTTATGGCACATGCACGCATCAACCGCATGGACGATGCTTCCGAAAATTTGTTTAACCGGCTGTCGGAATCGGAGATTGGTGCGCCAAAATGGCTCATACACGATTTTATTCGTTGGGGTGTGCCTGTTCTCACCATTCTAACAATAGTTTTATCTTCATTACAGTTCATTCCGGTCGGGTATCCAATTCTATTTGTTTTACTCCAGTGGGGGCTTGTGGGGTTAGCCATGAAATACACCAAAAAAGCCGATGCAGCGCTTGGACGAACAGAGAAAATTATGCTGGGACAAAAAGCTTTAATAAAGCTTATTGATATTGAACCCTGGGAAAGTGAGGCGCTGAAACAAATCAGCCAAAATTTGAACGAAGGAAAAGAGACCGCACTGCAATCAATCACTCGCCTGGCAGGAATTATTAAAAGTTTTGAGTACCGCAACAATTTTGTAGTAGCTATTATTGCCAATTCGCTTTTTTTGTGGGATATCCAATGTGTAAGTCGTTATTCAAGATGGCATACGGAAGTCAGTTTGCATATTAAAGATTGGATGCGTGCCCTCGACACTATGGATGCCATGATAAGCGGGGGTGCTTATTGGCAAAACAACCCGGGTTTTTGCAAACCGCTGGCAGATGCACAACAACAATTGCAGGCCAAAGAACTTGGCCATCCATTACTTTCTGAGGATAAAAGAGTGGTGAATGATTACGATTTTCCGCGGGGTACTTTTTTTCATATCATTACCGGGGCCAATATGGCGGGGAAAAGTACTTTTTTGCGAACCGTTACCCTCAATATGGTGATGGCTATGGCCGGCTTGCCCGTTTGTGCCAAAACTTTTAGGTTTACGCCTGTAGCTATTTTTACCAGCATGCGCACTACAGATTCCCTGTCGAAGGATGAGAGCTATTTTTATGCTGAGTTACGCCGGCTGCGCGAGGCATATGACCGTATCAGAAAAGGAGAGCGGCTGTTTTTGGTGTTGGACGAAATTCTGAAAGGTACCAACTCTGAAGACAAGCGCAAGGGTTCCATGGATTTTCTTACACAACTCAAAAGATACGATGTAGGCGGTATTGTAGCTACACATGATACCCAATTGGGGGCGTTAGCTGATCAATATCCTGAAACGTTTGAAAACTATTGCTTTGAGATCGAGATTACAGGGGAGGAGGTAAATTTCGACTACAAACTGCAGCCGGGTGTTACCCAAACCATGAATGCTCAACTGCTCATGAAACAGATGGGGTTGATCGAATGAAGTTATTTGATATTTGTATGAGTTGGGCCCGTAAGAAAACTTCATTAACTGCGCCGTGCCGTCGGCAAGCCTTTGTCGACCGATGGTTATGTGCATTTTACAAACAATCATGCGCCAGCCGGAGGACTCCCTGATTTTCAAAAACGGTAAGCCTCGGACTTATAAAAATTACACTCATACTTTTAGCTTTAAGAATGAACCCTGATTAGTTTGTTGAAGCAAAGATTCAGGGTGTCATGATAAATTGGCGCTGCTGAGTGGCAAGTATGGGGCAGGACCATTAATTTTCTGACTAAAAATTACAGATTAAGTAAAGAAACAGATACCCATTAAAGAAAACAATTCTATATTTGCGGATAATCTCATATGAGTGCAAAAAATAAAATATCCATTGTTGTCTCGGTCTATAATGAAGAAGATGTATTAGAGACATTTTACCTCCAGCTGGAAAAGGAACTGGAATTGCTGGCTAACGATGTGGATTATGAAATTATTTTTGTCAATGATGGGAGCTTAGATAATTCAAAGCAGATATTAGACAGGATTATTAAAAGCGGTGAAAAGGTCAAAAATATTAATCTATCGCGAAATTATGGCCATGAAGCAGCTATGCTGGCCGGTATAGATTTTGCCAAAGGCGATGCCGTAATATGTATGGATGCAGATTTGCAACATCCACCCAAATTGATACCTACTATTATAGAGGCTTTTAACGCAGGATATGAGGTGGTTATGATGGTCCGCATATCACGCCAGGATTCCGGGTTACTACGCCGAACCTTTAACCGTATTTTTTATTCCACTTTGAATCGTTTATCTGAAAATCAAATTGAACCCAATACAACCGATTTTTTCATGGTATCAAATCGTGTTGCTGATGTTCTGAGAACCCGTTATCGTAGTAATACAAGGTTTATAAGGGGAGTTGTACAGAATGTAGGTTTCCGCAAAAAACTTTTGCCGTTTCATGCGCCAGAAAGAGAACTTGGAGAAAGTAAGTATTCATTTATTAAATTGCTTCGGTTGGCATTTTCTGCATTTACTACGCAAACACTTGCTCCTCTAAAAGTAGGTGTGTTTATTGGGCTTATTTTTAGTGGATTGAGCTTTATTTTATTCATATATTCTGTTTTTATGTGGTTTTATGACCGACCCGTAGGCGGTTACACCACATTAATCACATTCTTGAGCTTTGGATTTGCTGTTTTATTTATTCTCATTGGAATTACAGGAGACTATATTGGCAAAATATTTAAAGAAACTAAAGACCCACCTATATATTTAATAGAAGATATACAGCAAAGTACAGACCATGGCGAGCAACCTAACACTCTGTAAGGATAAAACGAACAGCTTAAATACTGTTTTTTATGTTCAGGCAAATTATACACTCAGCATTTAATGAGAAGTTAAAAAACACAAGGATTGCCTTATATGTGTTACTTGGCATTTTTGCATTTAACACTTTAATGTATACCTATACAGAATTTTTGGGATATCCCAAAGTTCAGAGACGTAAAGATGCCATTGGGTTGAGTCATGACAAAGCACAGCATTTTCTGTATTTTTATTACTACACAGATTACTTCCCGTTGGCCTCAAAAGGCAAATATCCGGCATATAATAGAGAGGCTGCCCAAAATTTTATAGAACAGCATCCGGAGGATTTAATCATGGAATATGAGCACTGGGCCCGATTGGGCGAGAATGCACGTATTTGGGCCTATCTGCCCAAAGCCTGGTTAAGTGGATCGCCAGAGAATCCCTCCGTCAGGTTGTTCAATGCTATTTGCTTTACTCTGGCAATTATGGTTGTCTTTTTAGGATTTCGTCGAGCCCAAAAACCTTTGCTGGGATTAATTATTGCCGTTTTGGCTAATTTAAGCCCCTTTTTACTATTCGAAAATTATGGCAATGAAAATATCTTTGGTTTAATGAGTAGTGGCTTTTTGTTTATATTAGGATTAAATGCTGATTGGTTGTTTAGAAAACGTGTAACGCTTTTTACGGTATTTTTATCCGCCATCTTATCGGCTATTGTTATTGGGTTTTTTGCTGAAATCAGAAATGAGATATTAGTTGTTAGTGCTTCTGTTGTTTTTATTTACCTCTTATCTTCAGCACGTCCATTTTTATTGCGTATAGTTTCTCTATCGCTTTTTATACTTTTTTTAATGGGCACACGTGAATTGATTCAGCAATATTTTGAAAAAAAGTTTGAAGAAACATATACTTTCGTGCAAACAGCTGGTGGCCACCCATATAATGGCAAGCAGATTGAGGGACATCGTTTTTGGCATCCGGTATTTTGCGGTTTAGGCGATTTTGACTTTAAATATGGATATGCCTGGAACGACCCCGTTGCATATCGTTATGCAGTGCCCGTATTGAAAGAGAAATATGGTTTAGAAATTCCATATTCGGGGAAATTGCATACGGATTTATACTACGATAAGGATAGTCTGTATTATATCAAATTTGATGAAATAGACCATTACGAAACGGTAATGAAAGATAAAGTGTTAGGTGACATCAGCAGTGATCCATTGTGGTTTAGCTATATCGTGTTTATGCGCTTGCTCACCGTGTTGACCATTACGCATCCATTACCTTTGCTAGGATGGCTGGCGTTGTATGTAATATATGTTTTATGGAGAGAGCAAAAATGGGCCTATTTAAAACTTATAATAGTTTCAATGCCATTGTCTGCAACTTCGGTAATAATTTATGCTGGTGGCGGATCCACCTATAATTCGATATTTCCTTTAATTGCTTTCGCTATATTTTTGTTTTTGCAGGTAAATTTTGATCCCTGGCTGCGCAAAATACCTTTTATCAGGCGTTTTGTTCCAAAAAAGAGTTAAAAAAACGGATTTGTTTTATGGCCCTCTTTTCCCATGTCAGATCCTGCGCTTTTAAATAAACGTTCTTACTTATGTTTTCAAACTCATCAGTATGTTCACAAATATCTTCAATTTTTTCAGCAATTTTCTCGTGGTCGGATTCCCAATCAAGATAAAACCCCTGTTTGTTTTCTGTTAAAAGCTCTTGAAAAGCATGATAAGGCGGAGCTATTACCGCCAACCCATGTGTATAGTAGTCCAACAATTTAAGCGGAATCGAATGCCTGTTACTAAAAGTGTTTCGAAGTGCGAGCATTCCAATTTTTGATTCGCTAAGAATCGATGATATTGTATCGCGTGTGGTCCAGGGCACAATGGTTACTTTTTCTGTAACGCTGTATTTGTTTAATAAGTCATTCAAAAAGTTTATCTGCTCTTCATTTTGTCCACCAATTACTTTGTATGTAATACCTGGTTTTGTCAGTGATGCTACTTTAAAAATATCTTCTATGGCATACTTATTATTGTCAACACTTCCGATATAAACAACCTGATTTTTTCGAGGAGTATTTGTTTTGATAATCTTATTTAAACCTGTGTGAAAAACATGCAAGTGGTTTTCATTAAAATACTTGCTGTATAGGTCTTTATAGGCGCTGTTTAAACATATCAATCCTTTTGTGTGCTTAAAGAAATGTCTTTCGTAAAATCTTTTCTTTTTAGGATTCATGTTTTTCGACGGGGCATTTTTTAGTTTCAAATCATAAAAGAAATCATGCAACTCGAAAAATACATTCATTTTAAATCCTTTGCGGCTAAACAGAAATAGATGTGCTAAAATGCCAATTGCCCTTGTAATAAAAATGGTTTGAGAGGTTTCTATCTCTTTTACTTTTGTTAGAATCTTTTTATATAGTTTGAAATGCCTTTTCTTTTTGTTTGAAAATGAATGTAGATATAAGTTTTCCGGTATTTTCTCATTAAAATGGCTTTTTAATATTTCTACCGCAGGTTTATTGCTGGAATTGGTGAACATCAGATGAACGTCAATTCCTTGTTTTGCAATTGCCAGGGCATTGTAAAACACAAAATTAATTGCCGTAGATGGTTTCCCTATATCAACAGTATGAACGTAAATAATTTGCATGTTATGAATTTAATTTATAATAAGATTTGTACCAGGCAGCAAATTTTTCTAAGCCATCGCCCAATGAGGTGTTTGGCTGATATCCTATTTTTGTATTTAATTTTTCAGTAGATGCATATGTTTCGTAAACATCTCCTGGTTGCATCGGTTTAAAAACTTTATTGGCTTTTTGCCCAAGTTTGTGTTCAAGCGTAGAAATAAAATCCATCAGTTTTACCGGGTTCGAATTTCCGATATTGAAAACATCAAAGGCCGGTTTTTTTTCAGGGGGGCTGTCAAGCAGTTTTTCTATGCCTTCAGTAATGTCGTCTATGTATGTGAAATCTCTTTTCAGGTCGCCATTGTTGTAAATCTCAATAGCCTTACCGTTAAAAATTGCATTGGCAAATTTATAATAAGCCATGTCTGGTCTGCCCCATGGCCCGTAAACCGTAAAAAACCTTAACCCCGTTACTGGAATATTGTAAAGGTGGCTGTAGGTATGTGCCATGAGCTCATTGGCTTTTTTGGTGGCCGCATATAAACTTATAGGATGATCTACGGCATCGGTTTCTTCAAATGGGATTTTTGAACAGTTCCCATAAACACTTGATGAACTGGCAAAAATGAGGTGTTTGGGCACATGGTGGCGGCATGCTTCCAAAATTGGGAGAAAACCTTCAATATTGCTTTCTGTGTATTTATAGGGATTATCGATGCTGTTTCTTACACCTGCCTGTGCAGCCAAATGTATAATGTAGTCGAAAGACTCCTTTTCGAAAAGCTTTTCAATGGCCGCTCTATTGTATGTGCTTTCCTGAATAAAAGTGAATTTATCTTGCGAACCTGATTGCTCAATCCCGGGCTTTATGTCTTGAATTCCTAGTTCTTTTAGTCTGTCCAGCTTTAGCTGAGGTTTATAATAATCATTAATTTCATCTATACCGGTAATTTTTAAACCGTTCTTTAATAGTTTTTGGGCAACGTGAAAACCTATAAACCCTGCGACGCCGGTAATTAGAACTTTTGACATTTGATATTTCTTTGATGCAAAAATAATCATCTGATTGAATATATTTTAATATGTTTTGAAGAACATTTTTTATAGTTTTGCCAAACTATACTGTTTACACCCAATGTAACATTAACCACATAGGGTGTTTTATTGAAATTAATCAAGATAAATACACTGCAATGAAAAAATTATCAGTACTTATGCCCGCATATAATGAGGAGGCAACTATAACAGATATTTTAGATAAAGTTATCCGGGTCAAATTGATTAATGATTTACAAAAAGAGATTATTGTGATTAATGATTGCTCATCAGATAAGACAAAAGAACTTACAGAGCAATATATCAGTCGAAACAATGCCGATATAAAATTAATAAATCATGAGAAAAATAAGGGAAAAGGAGCTGCAATAAATACAGGAATTAAGGAAGCTACCGGTGATATTGTTATTATTCAGGACGCTGATTTAGAGTACGATCCAAATGAATACAATTTATTACTTCAACCTTTTGTCGATGGATTTGCCGATGTGGTTTATGGATCGCGTTTTAAAGGGGCACTCCCGCACAGGATTTTATTTTTCTGGCATTCAATAGGTAATAAATTTTTGACTTCTATCTCTAATATGTTTACTAATTTGAACCTGTCTGACATGGAAACCTGTTATAAAATGGTAAGAGCTGATTTATTAAAGAAAATCACCATTAAAGAGAACAGGTTTGGTATCGAACCTGAAATTACCGCCAAATTGTCGAGAATTCCTAAAGTGCGGATTTACGAAGTTGGAATTTCTTATTACGGCAGAACCTATAGTGAGGGAAAAAAAATAAACTGGAAAGATGGCTTGAGAGCCATTTTCTGTATCCTTAAATATAATGTTTTCACAAAATCACTATGATCGACAGCAAAAGTAAAAAAAAGCTTGCGTATTTTATATATGGTATAATTTTTTTAAACATTGTTTTTGCCATTGTACGCAATACAATTATCACTTCAGGTGATTTTGACGGATACCTGTCAGTTGGAAATTTTGTGTTGAATGGTGAAAATATTTACACCAACCCATTGACTAATACTTGGCCACCATTCTTTTCGGTCGTTAGTGTTTTTCTGGCCTTAATTAATAATCTGAATCATTATCTTGTTAAGGTTCTATGGCTTGTTGCAAGTTCTCTGGCAATGTACAAGATTATTGAGTATACAATAAGAATTTTTCTAAATAAGTCTGTTGCATTCATTAATTTCAAAAATGATCAATTAGCTACAACAACACATTTGAGTATAATGCATTGGGTTATCCTCATACCCGTTTTGATATCATACAGATATATATGGAACAATTTGGGAAATATCCAGATCAATATTTTCATGTTATTTCTCATTATGTTAAGCTTGTACAAGTATAGCAAAGGACAAAAATTCTGGGCCGCACTATTATTGAGTTTCAGTATTTCGATGAAGGTTTATACTATATTTCTATTACTTTATTTTATTTTTAAACGCGACACGAAGATGTCAGCATACACTATTTTTTTCACAATTATTTTTGCTTTAGTTCCATTTTTAGTATTTGGTATTGGCCAGTCATACGAGTATTACCATTTTTGGTTCACTCAGAATGTTGATACCTTAGCGTCAGTCAGTCATAAAAACCAGTCGGTTTTTTCATTTTTTAGAAGTCTGTTTACACATGAAAGCCCTGGTTTGACTAAACATAGCCCGCTTAATGAGCCCATATATCTGAATATATTAGACTTGTCATTAAGCAAGGTTAAATATCTTTCGTATATGATTATTGTCATAGCGGCTATTCCGGTAATGTTTCTTTTTAGGAAAAAAATCTCTGAGCCTTCGGCTCCCAAACAGTTTATAGAATATGCCCTTGTTATGGCTGCTATACCAGTTCTTACCCCCTTATCCTGGAAAGCCTATTTTATATTTCTTTTTCCAGCTTATCTTGTAAGTTATGCATATCTATATCATGCACATATAAAGCTATCAGCTAAGCATATTCTTTTCTTAAGAATTCTTTTCTTTGTATCAATTGCTTTTACTGTATTCTCATCTGAAATGTTTGTAGGGCAGTATATGTCAGACATACTTGAGGTTTTTTCTATTATTACCATTGGAAGTATACTTTTAATTTTACTCTTATTGCTTATTTTTATCAATTATAACCGTTTTAATCTCGCTATATACAAACAACAGAGAGAATGAAAATTAATGACTTTGATATATTAATTGTAACCGGTGTAACAGCAACCGGTAAAACTTCTCTGGCAGTAAATGTTGCTGCAAAACTTAACGGCGAAATCATAAGTGCAGACAGCCGCCAGGTATTCAGGGGCATGTCCATTGGTACCGGTAAAGACCTTGATGATTATGTAGTAGACGGAAAAGCAATTCCTTATCATTTGGTCGATATTTGTGATGCAGGTGAAACTTACAGTGTGTTTCAGTTTCAGCAAGATTTTTTAAAAGCATACGAGGATATTAAAGCCCGAAAACGATTTCCTGTATTGAGCGGGGGAACCGGTCTGTATGTAGAATCAGTGGTTTCTCGATACAAATTGCTGGATGTACCACAAAATGCTCAACTGCGCGCAGAGCTACAAGAAAAAAGTTTGGAGGAGTTGACCAGGATGCTATCTGATATGAAAAGAATGCACAATACGACTGATGTTGATACCAAACAGAGAGCCATCAGAGCCATTGAAATAGAAACGTATTATATAAACCATCAAGTAGATGCAACAGAGATTCCTGAAATAAAACCGTTAATTGTAGCACCCTCATTTGACAGGCCACAGGTAAAGAAAAGAATTACTGAACGGCTTCATCAGCGGTTGAAAGAGGGCATGGTTGAGGAAGCCAAACGTTTGCTTGATGAGGGTGTTGAGCCTGAAAGATTGATTTCATATGGGTTGGAATACAAATACCTTACCTGGTACCTGACCGGAAAAATGGATTACGATACCATGGTAGAAAGACTTAACATTGCCATTCACCAATTTTCCAAAAGGCAAATGACCTGGTTCAGGCGTATGCAAAGAAAAGGTACAGATATACATTGGATCGATGGTTATTTACCTATGAAAGATAAGGTTGAAGTGGTTTTGAATTTACTTGGGAAATGATGCTCTATCAATTCTGAAATGTAGTAAATTGTTTTTCTGACAAATTTCGAGGACCCACAAAAAACTTCAAATAATAGACCGTTTTAAGGATCGATCTAAGCCTATTAAACAAAAAAAGCGACGCTAAAAACGTCGCTTTAGTAGAGCGGGAGACGAGATTCAAACTCGCGGCCCTCAGCTTGGAAGGCTGATGCTCTATCAGCTGAGCTACTCCCGCTTGTGCGCCGAAGCTTTAGCGAAGGCGTACAAGCCCTGTTTGCCAGCTTTGGCTTTTCCGAAGCTTTAGCGAAGGCGTACAAGCACCTTACCTAAGCAACGAACTCTGACTTCGCTATATGCTTCGTCGGTTAAAGTGGGGAGAGAAGGATTCGAACCTCCGAAGGCATACGCCAGCAGATTTACAGTCTGCCCCAGTTGGCCGCTTTGGTATCTCCCCTGATAATAACCTGAGCGAGAAACGGGACTCGAATTCCGCAACAGCCAAAATCTATGATTTTGTCTCTGTTGCGAGAATGCTCGCAAAACTAAAAAAAAATCGAAGATTTTAAGTTTTGCGGCACCCGCGACCCCATATTAATCATCGCCTATTTCAATAAACCTGAGCGAGAAACGGGACTCGAACCCGCGGCCCCGACCTTGGCAAGGTCGTGCTCTACCAACTGAGCTATTCTCGCATATCGTGCTCTACCAATCCCGAAATTTAGAAAATTTTCAATTTTCGTAAAATTTCGAGGACTCACGAAAAACAATAAAAATCGAAGATTTTTGTTTTTCGGAGCTGAGCTATTCTCGCATTTTTAAAGAGCTTTTCGCTTAACGCGGATGCAAATATAAATCATTATTTTTTATCTCAAAAGGCAATGATGCTTTTTTTGCCCTACAGCTCCTATAAATAACCTATTGGGCTGAATTACAGAAAAATATTATTTCACTATTTTTGTATAATTTAAGTTTAACCAAAAAAAAAGATAAAAAAAAGTGAAATAAATGTCTTGAAAGTGTGCAATCCAAAAATATTACTTATCTTTGTACCTGAAAATGATTTGAGAATATGTTGCATTTAGTTACTAATTTCTTTCACGCTATTAGTTCACATCTGCCAAAATTTTTAAATCCTTAATTAACAAAAGCTGCGGGTGATGCCGTCTAATACATACGTAAGGATTTTTACTCACACCAGATGTCAGATTATCCAACAAGTATTTAAAGGAAGTAAAGCTTGCAGTTAACAAGAACAATTTAATTATTTTATCAATGAACATTTACGTAGGAAACCTTAATTACAAGGTTAATGAAACAGACCTCCAAGAGGTATTTGAAGATTACGGATCCGTATCTTCAGCAAAAATTATTACCGACAAATTTAGCGGTAGAAGCAAAGGCTTTGGATTCGTAACTATGGAAGACAAAGACGAAGCAAACAAAGCTATTGAGGATCTTAATGGCGCCACTTACGAAGAACGTGAGATGGTTGTTAATGAAGCTCGTCCAAGAAAAGAAAATTTTAACGGATAATAGAATTTAACTCTATGGCACAAGGAAAAGTAAAATGGTACAATGACACCAAAGGATTTGGTTTTATTGAAATGGAAGACGGTAACGATGTATTTGTTCACCGCACAGGCTTAGTTGACTCTTATCAGGGTTTAGACGAAGGTCAGGAAGTAACTTTTGAAATGAAGCAAGGCGAAAAAGGCCCGATGGCTGTTGATGTAAAAGCAATGAGCTAAGTTTTCAAAAACTTTAATTGAATATATTGAAACCCATTTCAGATAAACTGGAGTGGGTTTTTTCCAACTAAATTTTAAACGAAAGGATATTATGGGAAGATCCCGGGAAACGTACAATAAGAAAGAAGTCAGAACCAAAAAAGAAAAGAAACGTAAGGCTAAAGAGCAAAAACGTTTAGAAAGAAAAGAAAACTCCGGCAATTCGAACCTCGATGATATGATTGCATATGTCGATGAAAATGGCAATCTATCTGACACTCCACCTGATCCCAAGGAAAAAACAGAAATCGATCCGGAAGATATCGACATCAGTATTCCTAAGAACGAAGACCTTCCTGAAGAAGAACTTATTCGCAAAGGAGTTGTTACTTACTACAACGACGATAAAGGATTTGGATTTATTAAAGATAAGCTGTCCAACGAAAGTGTTTTTTTCCATGTGAAAAATACTAAAGAACCTATCAAAGAAAATAATATCGTTACTTTTCAGACCGAAAAAGGACCAAAAGGCCCTGTAGCAGTTGGGGTCGAAGTAATACGATAATTTTAAACAAGGCCATCAATTTCTATCGATGGCCTTTTCAATTTTGTGGCATTGTACTTCCATAAGATTTTATGTCGTGAATTATTCTTATTCCATTTGCTGTAGATACAGCTCCTTAAATGGTCCACCTTTTTCGAGTAATTCATGATGTTTGCCTGATTCGATAATCTCACCGTCTTTCATTACACATACCAAATCAGCGTTCTTAACGGTGGAGAGTCGGTGTGCAATAACTATGGATGTACGGTTTTTCATCAAATGATCAAGAGCTTCCTGTACCAATTTCTCTGATTCTGCATCCAGAGCCGAAGTTGCTTCGTCGAGTATTAAAATCGGTGGATTGACTAAAATAGCTCGTGCAATGGTGATACGCTGCCTTTGTCCGCCTGAAAGCTTACCTCCTCTATCGCCAATCGTGGTTTGGTAACCATCTTCAGTATTTACGATAAATTCATGCGCATTGGCTACTTTTGCCGCTTTCATAACCTCTTCATCTGTAGTATCTTCAATACCAAATGCAATATTATTAAAAATGGTATCATTGAACAGGATTTGTTCCTGGCTTACAATACCAATAAGGTTACGAAGCGATTTAATATCATAACTTTTCAGGTCTTTGCCGTCGATGCTTATTTTACCTCGGTCAATATCGTAGAACCGGGGAAGTAAATCAACCAGTGTAGATTTTCCTGCACCGCTTTGTCCAACAATAGCAACGGTTTGTCCTTTGGAAATATTGAGATTGATATCTTTGAGTACGTCGGTTTGTGTATTGTACCTAAAATATACATTTTCATACCGGATGGATTCTTTGAAGGTTTCGATTTTTGTGGCACCAGGTGCATTTTTTATACTTTCATCCGCGATAAGTACTTCACGCACACGTTCGTATGCTGCCATTCCTTTATTAATATCGAAATATAGGTTCGACAACGATTTGGCGGGTGTAAGAATCTGAGTGAAGAAAATTATGTAGGTGATAAATTCTTCCGGTGCAAGCGTGGCTTGCTCATCGAGCACCATCTTACCTCCGTACCACATAACCAGCACAATTACAAAAGTACCCATGGTTTCACTAATGGGATGCGCCAGAAATTTTTTCCACAACACTTTATTCATAATCCGTGCATAGGAGGAGTTTTCTTTCAGAAAACGTTGTTTTACCTTTTCTTCTGCCGTAAATGCCTTAATAATTCTTATCCCGAAAAGGGTTTCCTCAATATTAATAAGCAAATTTCCGAGTCTTCTTTGTCCTTTTACTGCCTTCCCTCTAAGGTTTTTTGCCAGGCGGCTGATTAAAAACCCACTAATAGGTAGTAATACAATTACAATAATGGTAAGTTGTGAGCTCATGGCAAAAAGTGCAAAAAGATATCCAAATAGTTCAATGGGCGATTTTAAAGCCTTTTGTAATGAGTTAACTACAGAGCCTTCCAATTCTTTTACATCACCAATCATTCGGGAAATTAAATCTCCTTTACGTTCTTGCGAAAAGTACCTCATGGGTAAATAGATGATTTTTTTATAGAGGCTGTTTCGAATATCTTGTATCATGCCTGTGCGCATGGGAACAATAATATAGTTACCCAGGTAATGGAAAATACTTTTCAAAGTGACAGATACCACTACTATTAAACTGACCATAAGAAGCGCCTTGTGAGCACCTTCTTCTATAAGCACTTTACTCAGCAAGTAATTGAAATTATGCATTACAGCTTTAGCAGTCATCTCCCATTCTACCGGTTCTCTAATGATCTCCTGCTGATTAAACAGAATTCCCAGAAAGGGAATAGCCATTCCGAAAGAAGCTAGTGTGAAAATTGTAGCAAGAAAGTTAAATAAAACACTCAACCCTAATCGCCATTTGTAAGGAAAAGCATATTTGAGAAACTCACCAAAATATTTCATTATTGATTTTTTTACTTTCTAAAGTTATTTCTTTTTCGCTTTCAAATTTAACTCAAGTTCGGTTTTTAATTCCTTATAGAGGTCCATTGTTTGTCTGGCTGTTTGCTCAACAGTAAAGTGCGTTGCAATATGTTGAAACCCGGATTCTGCCATTTTTTGACGCAATTCACCAGAGTGTTTGTATTCCAGTATCCCATCGGCAATAGCTTCCGGGTTTTTAACAGGTATGGATAATCCGGTTTCATGATTGCGTATCAGTTCTGGGTTACCGCCCGCAGTGGTCGCGATTACAGGTTTTTTCAAACTCATAGCTTCGATAATAGTTTTCGATAATCCTTCTCCTTTAATGGAGCTATTTACAGCAACATCACAAGCTGCTACATCATTAAGTACATTTTGTCGAAAACCAAATGTATGAAAATTATCTTTCAGTGGTGTTTGATTAATTTGCTGCTGCACTTTATCGCTATCCATTCCGCGGCCAATAAGCAAAAAATGTATATCGTAATGCCCTTTAAGATGATTTGCTGAATCAATAAAGTACCTGATACCTTTCATGGGTCTCAGGTTTGCCACTATTCCTATTAGAAATGCGTTTTCTGGTACTCCAAGCTCTTTTCTGCTTGTTGGTATTATATTCTGGTACCACGAAATGTCATGTCCTTTGTAAATTGTAATTGCTTTTTTCTTGTTGCGCCACAGCTGACTTCTTACCTGGTTTCTTACCGCGTTGCTTACACAGGCTATACGTGCAACTCTTGGGTGTAAATTATTCATTAGGGAACTAGGCTTGTACCAATGGACATGGCCTGTAAAACCTCTGTAACTGATTATTTTTATATTTAGTTTTCTTGCTGCCTGTACAGCATTTGTAGTGGCATTATTGTTAAAGCAATGAATAATATCTATACGATGTTCTCGTACAATTTCTCTAATTAGACGTACCGCCTTTTTATCTATTTTTCCTTTAATGGTATACGAAGTAGTAAGAATACCTTTTTCCTCAAAAAAGTCTTTTTTAGGTGATTTTTCGTTAAGTAATATATGAAAATCTACACCATATTCATGCATTTTTAGCATGGAGGCAATTTGGGCTCTGTCTGAGATACCACTTCCCTTAAAAGAACTGATTACAAGTGTTCTTATATTCATTTCCGGGTTTGTTTGGCGCAAAAGTAGCAAATTACGTGCAATTGTTATTTCGTTTACCCTGAAATTTCAGTTTTATGTTCACTGAGTGCTTTTTTTTTAAAAAAATTCATGTACATCCTTTTTTAATGCTATTTTTGTGGCTGAAATTTAGAATTAATATGGCGAGTATACGTACCAGTCCACAGGTATTTTTTCACGTAGGATTGCCCAAAACAGCATCGACTTTTTTGCAACGGAATGTTTTTCCGGTTTTTAATGGCATTCAGTTTGTAAAAAAACATGATTTTAAGCACTACGAACGTATAATATCAGGCACAAAGGAGCCTGTGGTTCTATTGTCCATTGAACTTGACCTTGACAGTAAAGATGGTGCAAGAAAAATGAATACCATAGCTGCAGAGTATCCTCAGGCAAAACCAATTGTGGTATTCAGGAAACATGGTTCGTGGGTTGGATCAAAGTATAAGTATTACTTGCGCAAACATGGCAAAGCATCTTTCGAAGAATACTTTGATCCGGAATCGACCAACGGTGTGTTGCAACACAAACATTTATTGTTTTATGATAAAATAGTATTGTTGGAAGAGCGATATGGTTCACGTCCACTGGTTATGTTTCAGGAAGAGTTCAAAAATTATCCCTGGGAAGCAATAGAAGTTATCGCCCAATATGTGGGAGCTACCTATGATAAGGAAGATATAAAAATTTCTACTGTCAAAAAATCATATAGTGAGCATAGTCTTTATTATGTTCGCAAACTAAATCGCTGGTATAATTACGATCATTCCCGTATTAAGAATAAAACGCTGCGTTTTTTGTATAAAAAATTCAGTGGCGGTATTTTGCATCTCACTGCTTATTTTACAGGAATAACTGAGCCCAGGGATAAAGCAAAAAAGGTATTGCCCAAAGCAGCTGTGCAAAAAATTAATGAGGAATATGCCGAAGATTGGAAAAGATGTATTGAGTATGCCAGTAAAGACCGAAAGGTTTATCTCTAATTTTAACTTTGCTCAATCTTAGGGGTGTTGGATTCAATATAATCGAGGCATTTTTGCCAGTCCTCCGTAAAATAATCCCTGATGGCATCCAAATCTTTTTTATCAATCAGCACTTCGCCATCTACCATGGATTTAGGTAATAGCCAGTGAAAATACATAATTATATGTGTAGCAATTTTGCGCAGTCGTCTTCCGGTTTTTGTGCGGTCCATTCTTTCTTCGCTGACCTTCTTGAGCATTTTTCTTGAAACCTTGCGTACCAAAAGAAGCTGTGTGGTATTGTATGATTTGTGCTTTGGGGCCAGTGAAATATCATCCGGGTTGTATGTTGTGTCCGTGTAAGCTGCTATTTTTTTGAAGAAAGTTTCCGGGTCGTTTCTTAACTCATCATATAGCAGAACCAGAGGTTTATTATTAAAATGCGATTCCAGTTGTTCAATCTTTTCATAAAAATTCATTTCAGCAATATCCCATCGGCCTTTGTTGTTTTTTATATCAACAAATTCATTGAAATAGATACCCCGGCCATTTTTGGTAAAGCGCCGGTACTGCGATGCTATCCAGCTGTCCTGTCTGCGGAGCACCATAATTGGATAGGTGTTGGGATATGCGGCTGAAAACTTCTTTATTTCCTGGAGAAATTGCCTGTCAAATTCTCTTGACACAAAATACCGGTCATGTTTTCTATGACTGATAATATCAAGGGATTTTTTATAATTGGTGTGATGAATGTAGTGTATCCCTTTAAGTTTAGGGAAAAATTTATGCTGTAGGTAAGTAGATCCTGTTTTTCCCAGGCCAACATGAAAAAAAATGTCCATATTTGTCTAATTTAGTGCGCAAAATTAACAAAAAATTATCTGATAATGAGTTTGCATCGGCTAATTTCCACCCGTGAGCTTATAAAAGTAATTATGAAACCATATTTTGCTTTATTGTTGGTACTTTTTTTCTGTTTGCACGGAGAAATTTACGGACAAAAACAGTCTTACCGATATCTATCCACCTGGCCACAATTTGATTCTGCAAAAGTACGGGACCTTTCTTTTCGGATTGAGAATGCCAACTTTTTTCGCAACGATGAATATACTTCGCCCATTCTGGACGGTTATACATTAATTGGCCTCTGGGGCCGCTTTTTGATGGAGTATTACCCGGCCCAAAACCTGCGTGTGCGATTCGGAGGACATTTTTTGAAGTATTACGGACGTGAGTCTATTGATGATGTGGAATCAATTCCTTATTACAGCATTCAATATAATCCATTGCCCGCTCTTGAGATTATCTTTGGAAACTTCGACAACAGCCATAATCTGGGTTTGCTCGAGATGCTGTACGAACCCGAGTTTTATTATACAAGAAAGCCACCCGGCGGGCTGCAGGTTCGGTTTAACAGAAACAGATTGCATCTGGAATCATGGATCAACTGGGAAACCCATATTTTTGAAGGAGATCCGTTTCAGGAGGTTTTTACCAATGGATCACTTATTGAGTACGATTTGGTGAAAAATGAGCACCATAAGTTATCTCTACCATTGCAGTTTATTTATCATCATCAGGGAGGAGAGATCGATTCAACCGATGCTCTGATTGAAACACTAATGAATGGCGCAAGCGGTTTGAATTATAGTTACAAATCAGGAGCATGGTCTCTTGGTGTAAATGCCTGGTATTTGGGCTACCGTGAGGCTACAACAAATAATTTGCAGGCATACTCAGCCGGGCATGCCGGCCTGGCCAGGTTATTTGCTGGTTATAAACGCAGTATAGTTTCAGTAGGTTATTGGAATGGCTACCGTTTTATTTCACCAAAAGGTAGAAAGATATATCAGGCATATTCATTCAGTACACCAGGCAAACTATATCCACGCCGCCGTTTGCTGGAAGGCCGACTAACTATGCAAATCCCGGTTAAAAAAGGTGTTACATTTGCCATTGAAGCAGATGCTTTTTATGACTTAAAAGAATCAGATTTGAGTTATTGTTGGGGAATACATCTTGTGTTTTCTGAATCGTTTTTCCTAAAAAATTTCAATTAAGGTGCCTGTTAATAATATTTTCATAAGCCAATATGTTTTGAATTGGACTGTTCATATCTTTTCAATATTTTTACAGTTTAATTTGAGTAAAAGGTGCCCTTTTCAACAATATCTCTAATTAAGAAAAGTTCGTAAGAATGATAACTCAATTTTTAGTTAAAACCGGGTAGCTTGTAAAATACAATTAAAGATGATCATACGATATTTTCAAATGTTTGCAATTTTCGTGGTGTTTTCACTGCCAGCCCACGTTACAAGTGCACAAGTTCCGCACGACCAACCTACTGCAGAGCAAGAATTAATGAAAGGTATTGAGCTTTTCGAAAAAGAATTGTACGGTTCAGCCTTGCAAATTTTCGATGAAATTGTGCTTTACCATGAGCGTATTGGGTTCAATGATATTTCTGCCGATGCTGAATTTTATGCAGCTGTAAGTGCGCTTGAACTTGATCATCAGGACGCTGAATATAGAATTGTTAATTTTATTAAACGTAACCCGGAGAGTCCGCGTATACAGCGAGCTTGTTTCTTCATGGGCCAATATAAGTATGATGAGCACGAATGGGAATCAGCTGTTTACTGGTTTGGTCGCGTTGAACGCTATCGGCTGGAGCACCATGAGCGCAGTGAGTATTATTTTAAACAGGGCTACGCCTACCTGATGTTGGAAGAAGAAGAAAAAGCCAATAAATTGTTTTACGAGTTACTCGATTTTCCCGAGAGCGATTATTATGGCCCGGGAGTTTATTATTATTCGCATATCGAGTATACACGAGGAAATTATGAAACAGCCCTTAAAGGATTTAAAGCTCTGAAAGAGGACCCGACATTTGCGCCTGTTGTACCTTACTATATGGCTCATATTTATTTTTTACAACAGAAATATGAAAAGGTCATCAGTTATGTGCCCACCATCATGAATGAAGTAACCCCAAAACGTAAAGCAGAAATGCAACGCATGTTGGGAAATGCATGGTTTAAGCAAGCCAATTACGACAGTGCCCGCGTATACCTCGAATCCTATAAAGAAGCTACGGATAATTTTAAGCGTTACGATTTATATCAATTGGCTTATTCATATTATAAAACCGGTGAACACCAGAAAGCAGCAAATAACTTCAGCTTAATTACCAGTAAAAATGATAGCTTGTCGCAAAATGCCAATTATCATATGGCGGACAGTTACCTGAAAATGGGTGATAAAAAAAATGCACACCTGGCATTTGGGAGTGCTTCACGAATGTCGTTCAACAAAAAAATAAAAGAAGATGCCCTTTTCAATTATGCTAAATTGACCTACGAGCTCTCTTTTGCCCCTTTCGATGAGACCATTCGTATTTTTCACAGTTACTTAGACCAGTATAACAATACTGACCGAAGCGATATGATTTATAATTATCTGGTAGATGTTTACATGACCAGTAAAAATTATCGCAGAGCCCTCGAATCTATTGATAAGATTTCGAAGAAAAACCGCCAGATTACTAATGCCTTGCAAAAAGTGGCTTTTTACAGAGGAATCGAGCTCTACAACAATTTGAAATACGCTGATGCTATCTCCTTGTTTGATAAATCACTTGGAGCCGGAGGTAATGATGCCCGGCTGATTTCTTTGGCCCGCTATTGGAAAGCAGAGTGTCTTTTTCGCGAAAAGCAATATGATGAGGCTATTCAGCATTATAAGCAATATCTGACTACCCCAGGTGCATACAGCACATCGTATTATAATTTAACCAATTACAATGTGGCTTATTGCTATTTTAAGCAAGCTGATTATAACCCGGCTTCAATCTGGTTTCGGAAATATATTGACAATGCCGATAGTGCAATAACCCGAATATTGTATGATGCTACTATTCGCCTCGGCGACAGCTATTTTGTGCAGCGTAAATACAATCAGGCCTTTCTGGCTTATAAAGATGCTACAAACATTCCGGTAGAAGAGAATGATTATGCCATATTCCAACAAGGATTCACTGCTGGTGTTTTACATAATTATGAGCAAAAAATAGATGTCCTCATTCCCCTGACGACCCGTGAATCTTCTCTTTTGGCCGATGATGCTCTTTTTGAAACAGGACAGGCATATATTCAATTAAACAAACCCGCAAAAGGTATAGCGCAATTCGAAAAATTAATCCTCGAGTATCCCAGAAGCAACTACATGAAAAAAAGTCACTTACAGGCGGGGTTGATGTATTTCAATATGGGGGATAATGAAAAAGCTGCGTCGCACTTTAAGTACCTCATAGAGCATCATAAGGGCAGCGATGAATATGGAGAGGCTTTGGTTGCACTTAAGAATATTTACCTCGATCAGAATAAGGTAGATGAGTATTTCGCATATGCTAAAAACCGTGATATTGACATATCATCTAATGAACAAGATTCACTATTATATCTCTCAGCCGAAAAGGCTTATTTGAATGGAGAATCAGAGCATAGCCGACAATTGTTCAGCGATTACCTTGCTCGCTTTGCCGATGGTCAGTTTACATTGAAAGCTCATTTTTATATGGCACAAAGCCTTTTCAATGATGAGGAGTTAGATAAAGCCATACCTCATTACAAATATGTGATTAAAAAGCCACAGAATAGCTTTACCGAAACTTCGCTGTACAATCTTGCTACCATATATCGAGATAAAGAGCAACCTGAATTAGCATGGGAATATTACAACCGGCTTGAACCTATAGCCTCAAATAAGCGGATGTTAATGGAGTCAAGGGTAGGGCAAATGCGTGCTGCGCTTAAATTAGATGATTATAAGAAAGTTGAGCAGGCTGCCTCGCAAATCTTAATTACTGAGAAATTACCCGAAGAAATTGCAAGGGAGGCGCGCTTCAACAGGGCCCGCGCCCTTGAAAAATTGGGCAGAGACAAGGAAGCATTGGTGCAATACCGACTTGTGGCGCAAAATCCCCAAACAGCACAAGGAGCACAATCAAAATATGCAGTGGCGCGGCTGGAATATGAAGCAGGAAAAACAGCTTTGGCTGAAAACGAAATTCAAAGTTTTATAAAAAATGGTACACCCCATCAATATTGGTTAGGAAAGTCATTCCTGCTTTTGGCACGCATTTACCGCGAATCTGATAAAAGTTTTCAGGCCAAGGCCTATTTGCAAAGTATAGTTGACAATTACGCCATACAGGATGACGGTATCGTTGAGGAAGCAGAACAAAGGTTGGAAAAAATCACCACCTCTGAGGATGAGAAATTTCAAACAGGCAAAGAGGGCGACCTTGAATTGCAGCTTGGACCTGGCTCAAAAGTGGATACAACCCAATTGAAATAGTAATTATGTTGAGAAACAATCGCCATATGAACGCTAAAAGATTATTAGAATACAATTACCGTAGTATAACAATGGTTTTATTTGTTTTCGGAGCCCTAACGCTAAATGCCCAGAGTAAAGTAAGTGTTGTCAGGCCCTATGAACCGGCAATTAAAGATGCATATAAGATTTCGAAAATGCCGATTATTCATGATACAACCACCATAAATGTACAGTTCGACTATGAAATACAACCTAAACCATTTCAGTCATCTTTTCAGCCGGAGCGCATTAAACCGGCAAGGTTAAAAGGCGAAGAGCCTTCGCTGCTGGAACGTGGATATGTTTTGGGAGGCTTTGGGAATTATGCCAGTCCATTGTTCGAAGCCAGAGTACATAGTTTAAGATCAAAAAATTATCACTGGAATGCCTATTTTCAGCATGAATCAGTCAATGGGAAAATAAAGAATCAATACGGCAACAAACAGTTTGCCGGTTACAGCCGAAATCAGCTGGGGGCCTATGGGCAAAGAATGTTTCCCAGTGCAGTTGCTTATGCCAATATTGATTTTTTGAATCGAAAAACCTATTACTACGGACGAACGTTGGATAACCCATTGGAGGATGTGGAAAATACAGAGTATGAGAAAAAAGATATGACCGCACAGCCTCTCAATAGGTTTGCCATGCAAATGGGTATCAATTCCACACATATGGATTCTTCCCAGCTGAATTATAAGTTATATGCACGTTTCAGACATACAAACGGGCATGGTGATACCAAGGAGGATAAAACAGATATCGGGGCAGACCTCGATTATTATTTCAATCACCAATTCATTGGTACGAGCGGCGAGATTCATTACATTCAGAATCAAGGCATGTTTGACACACTGGAACATGTTTTTGTGGATTTTAACCCTTGGTTGGGCGCTTTTGGTCGCAAATGGCGTATTCAGGCAGGAGTTAATACTACTTACGACCAAAAAACCACTGAATATATGTTTTATCCGGATGTTAAGCTGCATTATAACATAGTGAGTTTCATTATGGTACCCTATTTTGAGTATACAGGTAATTATAAGTTAAATACTTTCCAGCAGATTATTGATGAGAATCATTTTATCGACCCTTCGCTTTATGTAAAACCCACAAACCAAAGACAAATTATTAGCGGTGGGTTGCGTGGAAATGTAAGTTCAAGGTTTGGCTTCAATATGAATGTAACATGGAAAGATATTAAGGATCAGTATTTTTATGCAGATGCCTCAGACAGTACTGCAGTTCAGTATTTTGGGGTTATTTATGATAATATGCGCCATTTGCGCATGCTGGCCGAGGTGAGCTGGAAAAAATCTGAGGTGTTTAACGTGCTGGTACAGGCTGCTTATAACCAATATTCGCTCGATACACTCAAACATGCATATTATAAACCAGTGTATGAAATTAACGCACATGTGCGTTATAATCTCAAAGATAAAATAGTGCTCACGTCAGACCTGTTTTATAAAGGAGAAAGGTATGCCCATGATTGGCAAAATGGTGACCAAAAACTGAAAGATATTTTCGATATTAACATAGGCGGAGAGTATCGATATAATCATTATTTATCTGCTTTTGTACAATTTAAAAATCTCCTGGCACAAAAGCGATATGAGTGGCTCAATTACAGGCTCTTAGGATTTCAGTTTATGGCCGGTGTATCCTATCGTTTTTAGTGTTGATTACTTGTTGATAAAACAGGTTTAATTACCCCTTTTAAAAAGCTTATAATCCGCTTAAAATCGGTATATTTGTATACTTTTTGCATTACAAAAAGTTTAGGTATTATTAATTCAAAGTATTGACTCATGACCGAGCAGGAAAGAATAAGAAAAGGACAGGAAGATTATTCTGCAGAGAGTATTCAGGTCCTCGAAGGATTGGAAGCAGTGCGCATGCGCCCTGCAATGTATATTGGCGATGTAAGTGAAAAAGGATTACACCACCTCGTATACGAAGTAGTCGATAATTCTATTGATGAGGCCCTTGGCGGATATTGCGACTATATAGAGGTTACCATACATAAAGATAACGCCGTGACTGTGCGTGATAACGGAAGAGGTATTCCCGTTACCAAGCACACGAAGGAGAATAAATCAGCACTGGAAGTTGTAATGACTGTTTTACATGCCGGTGGTAAATTTAACAAGGACTCATATAAGGTTTCAGGTGGTTTGCACGGTGTAGGAGTTTCTTGCGTAAATGCACTTTCGAGTGATTTAAAAGCAGAGATTCACAGGGAAGGCCAGATATGGGCACAGGAGTATAAAATTGGAGTTCCGCAGGAAAATGTCAAAGCCGTTGGTCAGACTGAGAAATCAGGTACCATCATTACTTTTAAACCCGATGACAGTATTTTTATCATCACAGAGTATAAGTACGAAATTTTGTCGGCTCGTCTTCGTGAACTCGCTTTCCTCAATGCCGGTATTCATCTGAAATTGATCGATGAACGCGAAACAGACGAGGACGACAATTATAAAAGTAGTGACTTTTATTCCGATTTGGGATTACCTGAATTTGTTCAGTTCCTTGACAATTCAAGAGATAAGCTTACCAATGATATTATTCATATTTCTACAGAGAAGAATAGTGTACCAGTAGAAGTAGCTATGCAGTACAACAGTTCTTTTAATGAAAATATTCATTCCTATGTGAATAATATTAATACTATTGAAGGTGGTACCCACCTCACAGGTTTCAGGAGAGGCTTAACTCGCACACTTAAAAATTATGCGGTTGACTCCGGTATGTTGGATAAGCTGAAATTTGAGATTGCCGGCGATGATTTCCGTGAAGGATTAACTGCCGTTGTTTCAGTTAAAGTCGCTGAGCCTCAGTTCGAGGGGCAGACAAAAACCAAATTGGGTAACTCTGACGTAAGCTTAGCAGTAGATCAGGCAGTAAGTGAAATGCTGGCTAATTATTTGGAGGAAAATCCCAAAGATGCCAAAATTATAGTCAACAAAGTAGTTGTTGCTGCTCAGGCACGTCATGCAGCACGCAAAGCCCGTGAAATGGTACAGCGCAAATCTGCTATGACTGGTGCCGGATTGCCCGGAAAACTAGCCGACTGCTCAGGTAGAGACCCGGAAAAGGCTGAAATTTTTCTCGTTGAGGGTGATTCTGCGGGCGGTACAGCTAAGCAAGGCCGCGATCGCCATTTTCAGGCTATTCTGCCATTGCGGGGTAAAATCCTGAATGTTGAAAAGGCCATGCAGCACAAAGTTTTTGAGAATGATGAAATCAAAAATATTTTTACCGCACTTGGTGTAACCATCGGTACTGATGAGGATTCTAAAGCATTAAACCTCGATAAAATCAGGTATCATAAAGTAATTATTATGTGTGATGCCGACGTTGATGGTAGCCACATTTCAACACTAATTATGACCTTTTTCTTTCGTTATATGAAAGAGCTTATAAAAAGAGGGTATTTGTACATAGCAACACCTCCGCTCTATTTGCTGCGCAAAAACAAAAATATCCAGTATGCATGGAGTGAGGAAGAACGGGCAGTGTTTGCTGAAAAATACGGAGATGGTAGCGAAGCGAATATCCATATACAACGCTATAAAGGTTTGGGTGAGATGAATAGTGAGCAGCTCTGGGAAACCACAATGGACCCTGAATTCAGAAAGTTGCGTCAGGTAACCATCGAAAATGCTGCAGAAGCAGATCACATTTTTGCCATGCTTATGGGCGACGACGTGCCACCCAGACGTGAATTTATTCAGTCGCATGCAAAATATGCCAATATCGACGCTTAACAGAGTCGTATTAAACATCTTAACCGCCGGAAGAATATTTTTCCGGCGGTTTTTTTATTCATAAAAAAACAGCGGTTTTCTACTATTTCGAAAGCCTAGCGGTTAGATTGAAAATCCCAAATACAATTGCAGCCAATCCAATCATCCAGGTAATAGCACTGGCACTATCAAATGGATCCAGTAACATTAAAAATCCAATCAGTATTAAAAGTAAATTTCGAAAAAAAGCAAAACTCATAATTGTACCTTGAAACCTGTAAGACTGAGAAGCACCCATGAAACCTATTATCAATAATAATAAGCCTACAATAAAAAGAAAGAAACTTACAATAACCTGTGGGCTAATTAAAAAGACTAATCCAAGGGCTGCATTTACCAAAGCCCCACCGGTACGGAGGCGTTGAATCATAATATTATCGCTACGCCCTGAAAAAATAAAAACCATAACAGCCGACACAATCATGGCAATGCCAACAAAACGAATGATTGAAACCATGGCTCGTGAGGGTTCACTCAGAATCCAAATGCCTAGTACAATCCAAAGAATGCTTAAAACTATTTGTAATGTTCGATTCGGTGGGTTATTGGGCGTGTAAATCATGATAATAAAGTTTTATCTTGAATAATTAATTAAGGTTCACAATGTTTATAACCGAAAGTTAATGGTAAAAGTTCATTTCATCAATATATTCCCAGACTTTTGGAGGAAGAAAGAAACGCATATCTTTATTTTGAGATATAGCTTTGCGGACAAAACTCGATGAAATTTCAATGATTGGTGCTTCTATCCAATGCATGTTTGGAAAATCAGGACATTGCTCTTTAGGAAAACCTCGTCTTGGATAAACAAAAATAGTGTAGTTGTCTTGCAATTGCTGATAGTTTTTCCATTTGTGAAAGTGGAATAAATTATCAGCTCCAATGATGAGTGCAAAATGTTTATGAGGATATTTCTCTGTTAAATAGGTTAACGTGTCGATAGTGTAGGAGGGAACGGGCATATTAAATTCAATATCAGACACTTTAAAACGTGAATCATCATTAATTGCCCTGTGTACCATTTCCAGACGATCGAAATTGTCGAGTAATGTTGAATTTGTTTTAAAGGGTGATTGTGGTGAAACAACAAACCACAACTCTTTCATCATGCTGTATTCCACCATATAGTTTGCCAGAGCCATGTGCCCGATATGTATAGGATTGAATGAGCCGAAAAAAAGTCCGATTATGTGGGGATTTCGCTTGTTCATTGCAAAAATGCTTTCACTGTTTCAAGTATCTCTTTTTGAGCTCTTACAAGATTGTCATTGATTATTATGCGATCAAATTTACTGGCATAGCTCATTTCTTTTTCAGCTTTAGCTATGCGACACTCTATTTCATGCGGGTGGTCTGTACCACGGCTTTTTAATCTTTTTTTTAATTCTTCTGTTGATGGTGGCTGAATGAACAGGGCCAGGGCTTCGTCGCCGTATAATTTTTTAATATTGAGCCCTCCAACTACATCAACATCAAACACCACTGTTTTGCCTAATTCCCTGATGCGCTTAACCTCAGATTTCAGGGTACCATAGAATCGGCCTTCATAAACCTCTTCCCATTCTACAAAGCCATTTTGCGCAATTCTGTTTTTAAAGTCATCAACAGATAAGAAATAATAATCTTTTTTATCTTGTTCTTGTCCACGGGGCTTCCTGCTGGTTGCAGACACAGAAAATTCAAGTTCTTCAAGTTCCTTCATTAAGTGTTGAACCAAAGTAGTTTTTCCACTGCCCGATGGTGCAGAGATAATTAGGAGTTTTCCTTTACTCATATTTACAAAATATTCAGCGCTTGTTCCTTGATTTTTTCTAATTGATCTTTCATATGCACTACCAACTTTTGCATTTGAGCATCATTGGCTTTTGACCCCAATGTATTTATTTCCCGGCCTATTTCCTGTGTAATAAAACCAAGTTTCTTTCCTACCGGATCATTTTCATCCATAGTTTTTAGAAAATATTTGCAATGGTTATCAAGCCTTACCATTTCTTCGTTTACATCGAGTTTATCCAGAAAATGCACAAGTTCCTGTTCAAAACGGTTTTCATCCACTTTTTCTGGATCTATAAATTCGTCCAGCTTATTTTTTATTCGTGTTTTAATATGTTTAATGCGCTCTTCTTCTACCGGGCCCACTTCTGTCAGTAACTGCTGAATTGTTTCAATTCGTCCTTTTAAGTCATTATACATGGCTTCACCTTCCTGCAGGCGATATTGATTGCACTGTTCCAGGGCATCGGTAAGGATTTTTTCAATTTCTTTCCATTCTTCAGGGTCCAACTCATCATGTGTTGCCGAGAGTACATCGGGTAACCGCAGAATTTCTGTAACCGCTTCATTGGGCATATTTATACCCATACTGTCATAAACCCTTGAAAGTTGCTGAAAGTATGCTTTGTACACTGGCTCATTGATTGTACTATTGGTCTTTTCATCGACAAGTTCAACATACATGGAAAAGTCAATTTTTCCTCTGAAAAGCTTCTGCGCAATTTTGTTCCTGATTTCCAGCTCCTTTTCGCGGTAGTAACTGGGCACACGAACACTCAGGTCAAATTGTTTGCTGTTGAGTGTTTTAACTTCTATTGTAACTTTTTTGCCCGGGATATCTTTGACAATACGTCCGTAACCAGTCATTGAATACATCATAACACGTAAATTTGGGTTCAAATATAGTAAAATCCTACACAATCGCTTGTGCTGACTTATCTTTTCATAATTATATCTTGTTTTGTATTAGTCTTGTATTGTAAAATTTTCAGTTAGTTGCCCAGGGCAAACGCATTTAAAAAATAGAGCAAAATTTGATAAAACTCGCCTATTTCCTTTGTACAGTGATTGATTAATAGTATTTTAGTGTGTGAAATGCCTAGGTGTATTTGTCAAAAAAATGGCAAA
>NZ_JBSRDC010000021.1:0-51180 GCF_055145285.1 Salinivirga sp.
CGTTATAGTCTTCTACTTCACCATAGCTGAATGTTTCGCAAGCTGTTTGTTCGCCGTTGTATTTCATGGAAACGCGCATGCGAACGGTTCCTGAGGCAGTAGAAGGAATTGATATTGTTCCTGATACAGCTGATTGCGACATTGAGCCTGCATCATAAGCTAGTTCACCAGCATCATCAAAGTCATAGTCATTATTATAATCAATCCAGATTTTCCAATATTCATTGTAGGTTGAACTTCCAAAACCGGGAGTTAATGTTAAGTTGTAGGTTTGACCAGCTGATAACTCAACAGTTTGAGCTGTGTAATCTGCATATCCACCATCTGAAGCTGTGCTGTTAACGAAGCTGCCAATTTCTACTTTAGAAATCCACTCGTAGCTGGCATCGCTTCCGGCTGAAGAACAGTATGTTGGAGCATATTCTTCAACAGTTATGTAGGCATTTTTTGTTTCGTTATCGCTGCCATAATCATTTGTGGCTGTGAGTGAAACCTGGTACGTTCCGGCTGTATTATAAGTTACCGTTGGGTTGGTTGCTGTACTTGTTGACGGGTCGCCACCGTTAAATGACCATGACAAGCTTGAAGGATTGTTGGTTGATGTGCTTGTGAAAGTTACACTTTGTCCTTCTTCTATAGTTGTGTTGCTTGCTGTAAAGTCAGCAACGGGTGGTTCTTCAACTGCTCCACCGGGTCCGTCCGGATGTCCGGGAGTACGCATTTGAACTGAAGGATCGCCAAATACAGTCCATGTATCGGCCATGTTTTCGCCATCACTGCCATATTCATCAATCATTTGGAACATACCATTTACAAATACACCACCGTAGGTGATAAAGCTGTTGGCTACTAAAAGATCGTTTATTTCATCCTGGGCACACATGGGTGAAGCCCACGATTGGTTTATGGTTGAACCGCAAAAAGCAATGGCACCTGTTGGGTTTCCATTATTTGTTGCTCGCAGCCAGGTTTCTGCAAAACAAGTTTTACTTGTAAAGTTACCCACTACACAAGCTACCGAAATTACAAAAGGAAGTTTATTTTCATTGGTTAAAGCATTTACATTTGATTGTGTGTAAACCATTGAAGCCCACGTATAATCACTTCCGTGACCGACATAATTTATAATGCCACGACCTTCATTTAAATCAGCGCTAAGTTGCGAAGCACTTCCACCATCCTGGTAAACGCGATCCATTGTGTAACCGTATCCTTCGAGGTCATATTCAATGTTGTTCATGTGTTGTTCATCACTTTCATTATCATCTCCACCGCCTCCGGTGCCTTCGTTTGAAGCAATGCCAACGCCTTTTTTGAACCATGTGGCTGTTGAACTAACATCGCGTTCGTAATAAATGGAGCGGTCTATTTGTGTTTGTAAATCAGTCGTATTTGATGCAGAGAAACGTCCTACGAACAAGTCAAGATAGTGGTCGCTTCCTGAAGTGTATCCGTAGTTGTTATCGGAGTCGCCTGCGCTTGTACTTGAACTGGGTACCTGGGCATGATCACCAGCAATAAGCAGGTAGCTGATTCCGTTTTGGTCGTACTGGTTCTGTACATACGATTTGAGAGCTGATGCGCTGCCTATGGTGGTGTAATCTACCAAATCTACAGTATAACCTATGGACTCTTTCCAGCTTTTGTAGGCTTGCATTTCGTCTGTAAAACTGCTGTATGACACAATAAGCATTTTTTTACCATCTTCAGAAATGGGTGAGTATTTACTTGACCCGGGGTTGTAATTAATAAAATGCTTGGTTAGTACATTGTGGTAAACTGCATCGTTTTTTATAATGGGATTCGGTGACAGGGCATTGGATTTGGCTGTTCCTGTGGCCACGAGGTCTACTACAAGATCAGTGTAAATTCTTACCTTACGTGTAACCGGGTTATACTGAACTGGATATACAACAATACTTTGTCCGCGCACATTGCGAATAATGTAAGGATCCTGCGCTTTGGCAAGATTGCCCGGAAAAAAAGCGTTTTGATTGTACTGCTCACCATACACAAATGGGTAGTCACTTATTTTCTTTTCGCGCGACATGATTCCTTTTGAAGGTGCCATGTCGACGTTTTCAATTTCTACAAAACGGCTCTTGATTACCTTGAGCTCCATATGCGCGTTGTCTGGTATGGCCAGCGCCTGCGATATTTTGGGCAGATCTGGAGCTCCTTTGGTTTTTGTTCGTGTACATTCAGGTATTTCGATGATTTTTGAAACACCTCGTGGTGTGTTGACATTCTTAATTTGGTAAGCATTGAAGTCGAATGCCACACGTATGTGGTTTTCGTTTGCTTGTACCAGTTTAATTTGGGTTTGGTTGTTTTTGGCTTGCTTGTCAAGCTTTTGCCATTGTTGGTTGGCTGCTGTTGCTTGCACCATAAAGCTTATGGCAATCAACAGACAGAGTAAAATTCGTTTCATAAATAATGAATTTGGGATTTGTTTTTAAATAGTTTTTCAACTTGAATGCGAAAATATGAATACAGCGCAACTGGTCAATTTTTTTCGACAAACAACATGCTGAGTTAAATCAATAGCAAGCATCTATGAATGCATATATGTTTATTATAAACCTACTCATAATTAGGTGTTAATATGTGTTTATCCGTAATTTTTAAATCTAAGAAAAGAAGAATAATATCAATATATTCACTCTTTGAATTGCTGGCGGGTCGGAGTTATTGAGATTATTGACTTAAATACGAATCTTAAGCATATGAGGCGTGCCTTAATTATGTTAATGTGAGTTGCTTATACACTTTTAGAATGCTTTAATAACGGTAAAAATGAATTGGTTCTTTTTATATTAAACCTACGTTGAGTGGTTTGAACGTAGTGAAAAAGCGCTTTCTGCCAGCTGGCGGATAACCCCTTGCTCCGCTGTCCGCGTTCGCTGAAGCTATAGCGTTTCACCTGCGGCAAGCTTATGGCGACCGAAGGGAAGCGAAAGCTATGCGAAGGCGAAGCCTTGCTCCGCCGAAGCTACTCGAAGGCGAAGCCTTGCTCCGCCGAAGCTACTCGAAGGCGAAGCCGACTTAGAAATTGTTGGGTTTCATTGAATAGGTGAGATGAAAACCTTACAATTTCCTAGTCCCCGACACTGCGTGTACGGGGCAGGCAGCGAGCGGAAATCGCTCAATTTGGGTTAAAGATACTTATGATGATTGTGGGATTAGCTTCATGCTAAGGTCATAGAGTTCATCCTGTAGTATTATATCATTTGCGGCTTCTGCCGGTTGAGCCTCGTTGGAATACTCAAAGTATTTGCCGGTTGTGCCGTCAGGTAGCTCTAAGGCTGCAAATACTAATTGATCGGCACCGGCATTAACGTCTGAACCGCCACCGCCCCAGCCGCTGCGCAGCAATTTGGTGTCTATCACACCGGGATGCACGGCATTTATTTTAAGGTGGGGTTGCTCCCGCGCCATTTTTTTTGTAAATAAGATATTACAGAGTTTCGACTCTCCGTAGGCTCTGCTGCCACTGAAATTTGTTGGCTTAACCACATCGCTGAGATTAATATTGCTGGCGTGAATCATACTGGAGACGTTTACAATTGTCTGTTTATTATGTTCTTCCATAATTGGTACAAGTAGATAAGTCAGGTAAAAAGAAGCCAGGTAATTGATCATGAAGGTTTTTTCAATTTCGTGCTCTGTAACCAGTTCAAGGTTGGTTTGAAAAACCCCTGCATTATTGATGAGTATATCAGGTACCAATTTTTTGTTCACTATTATTTCTACCAGACCCTCAATATCGCTGAAGCTGGTCAGGTCGGCATTAATGTATTCGATATTTTTATTGCTGGTTGCTTTGCGAAGAGCGTCACGCCACTCTTTGCCAAGCTCTGCATTGCGGCCGTGCATAATCACACGATTTCCAAGTTGAGCCAGCCTGAATGCTGTTTGTTTGCCTATGCCATCGGTGGCGCCAGTGATGAGTATGGTACGTTTCATACGGTATCCTTTTAATAATAGGTTTGAGTTTAAAGGTCCTTAAATACGCGAGCCAGCGAAAATCCCGGCGCATCAAGTCTTAAATCCAGAAAATAACCAAATGGTGTTTGATGCACGGTATACCCGGCATTTTTCATTTTCTCTTCTGCTTTGTCAAAAATGGACTTTGTAAGTTCCGGATCGGCTTTGCTTTCAGACAAGTGTGCAAAAGAGTGCAATATCAGCGTTTTGGCCTCATTTTTTTTCATGATCCATTTCAGGTTTTTAACCAGTTTTTTCGATACATCGCCTTCCCGATCGGTATCTTCGGCTTCGACCTGGATGAAAGCCGTTTGTACTTTTTCAAAGTCATAGCTTTCTGTATGCGCTTCGGCATCATCAAGTGTTTTTGTGGTAGGTGTATATCCAAACTTGTTCGCGTAAATCAATAAAAGTTTCATGTTGTAGTATATTTATTTTTGACAATTCATTTTATGTAGAAACCAAATACCGAGGGCTGCTATTCCGGTATAAATGCCAAAAAAGGCATTAAAGCCAATGAGCGCAATAAAACTACCGCCCAGTAGCGGAAAGAGCACTGGCAAAACATTTCCAGCGCCTGCAATTCCAGTGTAGAGGGCCCTGTTTTGAGTTGTTGATATTTCAAGTAAAACCCCGCTATTGGCAATTTGATACAGCGTTAAAAAAATACCCCCCATAAAAAACGAAAGATAATAAAACCAGACGTTTGATGAAAATATCCAGGCTGCAGCCGGATAAATTAATGCCAGACCCCAGAGAAACCAAAGCATGCTGCGGTAAGAGAATTTTCGCGAACGTTTATATAAAACCAGTCCTGAAATGATTAAGCCCAGGGTTTTGGCTATGAGCAAATTACCCACCAGGCCGTTGGTGACAAGATCATGCGTCCCGGCAAAGAGCAGGAGAAAGGGCATAAGTCCCTGTCCAATTCCTAAAACGTTGATGCTTAATAGGAAAAATAACAACTTTCGATTGCTTTTCAATTCGGTCCAGAGGTGGGCAAACCGGTATTTTTTTACTTCCTCGTTAGGTGAGATTACTTCGCTGATGCGCCAGAACCCCAGTGAGGCCAAAAGCAGAAAGCCCCCGGCGAGCATGAAAACCCAAAAATAATTGTCGGGCCATTCGTTTCGTTTTAATACAAAACTCACTGCAATGGCTGATCCAAACATGCCCAGACTTGAAATAACCTGTTTGAGACTGAAAAATTGTTTGCGGCGTTCTTCCTTCACCGATTTGCCTAAAATGTCTGTAAAAGCAATGTTGGCATAAGCCCCACTGACGGCAAAAATGCTTACCAGACCAAAAATGAGTAGTATGGCCATTGTGGAGCTCATGAACATATATAAATAGAACAGAGCAGCCATGCTAAATAAAGTGAAAATTCTGAGGTTGATGCCCGTTAACAGATGTCCTTTTTTGGCGGTTGAACCGGAAATCATAGGTGCAAAAAGCAACTGCGAGAATTTTGAGAATCCCACCATGATGGTAGTTAACAATCCAATATGCCAGGGTTCGCCACCGGCTTTTATGAGCATCGATGGTATTACCGTGTCTACATCCATAAAGTTTTTGGCGATGGCCAAAAGTGAAGCGTGCCAAATAAATGCCCTGAAATTGTTCCGGGACACCCAGGTGGTTAAATTTTGACTATGTAACCGGTTGATCATGGGATACGAAGTGGTTTAATTTCCGATTCATCCTTTTGTTCTATTTTATTACACATCGATTCGTCTAAATGTTCAAGAAATTCTGCCACAGAATTAATTGAAGTGATGATAGGAACGAAATATTTTCCTACAATATTAATATTTTTACCAAATTGTTTTGATACAGCTGCTTGTATACCTTCTTCAGCCAGCAACTTAACAATGCCTTTACCTTTGCCTGAAGCCCCATGTTTGTCCTCATCAAATTTTTTTAATGTATTGTCTAAAACAATTACTAACTGCCATAGGTTTCCATACCCCTCGTATATTTTGTAAGTGGTGGCTTCACCAAAATGGCCTGGTTGAATGTTATCCTGATGATCTACTGCAATGGCAATTTTCATAGAAATAAATTTATTGTATACCTTAAAGGTTATTTTTATTCAACTTAAAAACAAAGGAAATAATAATGAACTTATGATTGAAATTTTTTTATCAAATTTTGAACCAATAAATTATTTTTGAGGAAATTCATTAAATGCTTGTAAATAAATCATATAAAATTTAATGTTTTTTCATATTAATCTATGTAAATATACACAACATTTATTAATTTATTAAGAAGTGTTATAAATATTAAAGCTTATATATAATTTATATGTTCATTGTTACTATATTTTGTAACAAACGGTTTACGGGTTATGCAAAAGGTATTGGTGGAATTATCCATATTTTATATATTGCGCCCTCTTAACAAAAATTCAATAATTATGTTCAAAAAGCGTCAGATCCCACACACGTATGTTATTGTTTTCTTTTTTATCGTATTATCAGCAGTACTTACCTGGGTGATGCCCGGTGGAGAATATGTGGAAGTACAAAAAGAGGTAAACGGCCAGGTACAGCAGGTGATGGAATACCAGCCTACTGAAGCCCAGCCGCAAACCTGGCAAATATTCTCAGCCATGTTTAAAGGTTTTGAGCGGCAGGCCGGCATCATTGTGTTTATTCTTATGATAGGAGGCGCTTTTTGGATTATGAACGACAGTAAAGCCATTGACGTGGGAATATACGCTTTTCTGCGAATGACCAAAAAACTTGAACGGAACAAGTTCATGAAACGCATAGGTGTGGATAACATCATTATTACACTCATCATGATTATGTTCAGCGTTTTTGGTGCTGTATTTGGCATGAGCGAAGAAACCATTGCGTTTATAATTATTTTTGTGCCAATGGCCATTACCATGGGGTACGACAGTCTGGTGGGCGTATCGATGTGTTTTGTGGCTGCAGGTCTTGGTTTTGCAGGAGCTATTTTGAATCCATTCACCATTGGTATTGCACAGGGATTGGCAGAAATTCCACTCTTTTCGGGAATTGAATACCGCATGTTTGCCTGGCTTGTGATAAACATTATAGGAATTGCGTTCGTGTTGCGGTATGCGCACAAAATAAAAAAGCACCCTGAGAAAAGTATTGTACACGAGGAAGATAAGCAATGGCGCAACAGGACAGACGAAGAGGGTATAGAAAAACTCAAATACCGCACACCGAAAGCTGCATGGGCTGCTTTTATTTTTCTGGCCGGTGCAATGATTGCAGCTTCATTCATATTCCCGGTTTCAGAATTGAAGGTGGGTAATTCAGCGGCTACAGTGCCGGCCATACCCATTATAACCGGGTTGTTTATCATCAGTAGCCCATTGTTGTTGCGTAAATCGGCGCACTTTTTCATTCTGAACTTATTGGTTTTTACCATCATTTACCTCATTGTGGGTGTGATGGGATACGGTTGGTACATTATGGAAATTGCCACCTTGTTTTTTGCCATGGGTCTATTTGCGGGCATTGCCATGAGCAAAACACCGAACGAGATTACAAACCTGTTTTTGGCCGGAACCAAAGATATTATGTCGGCAGCTTTGATTGTAGGTTTGGCTGGTGGTATTATTGCCGTACTCGAAGACGGAAAGGTCATAGACAGTATTCTGCACAGTCTTGCGCAGGGAATGAATGAGATGGGCAAAGTGGGTAGTGTAGGTGTGATGTACGTCATTCAAAACATAATTAATATCGTAATTCCATCGGGTAGTGCCAAGGCGGCTCTTACCATGCCTATCATGGCGCCATTCAGCGACTTAATTGGCATTTCGCGTCAGGCTACGGTAGTAGCTTTTCAATTTGGCGATGGATTTACCAACATGATTACACCAACATCAGGTGTCCTAATAGGGGTGCTGGGCGTAGCCAAAATTCCGTATGACAAATGGGTACGCTGGGTATGGCCGCTGATTACTATTCTGATTATCGTTGGTTTCTTGTTGCTAATACCAACAGTGACCATGGATCTGAATGGGTTTTAAACTTATCTTATGAAGATATATGTCAGGCGGGGGCTGTTTTTCTGGCCCCTTTTGTTTGAGGCTTAGGTCGTTTTTTCCGGGAAACAAAATACTTTTCATTATTTTTGCATATTATATGGATAAATGCTCAAACATGAATCACTATAATCTAACAATAAACGGCAGGGTACAGGGCGTTGGTTTCAGAGCATCAGCCAGGGATAAAGCCAACCAATTCGGTATTAAAGGATTTGTAAAAAATTTGTCTGACGGAAATGTTTATATTGAGGCAGAAGGAGAGGAGCAAAACCTGGGTGAATTTATCGCATGGTGTAGGCAGGGACCTCCTGTGGCTATGGTGGAAAATGTGGATATTGAAGCGGGGACAATAAAAAATTTCAGTGTTTTTGATATCAAAGCGGGTTTTAGCTTATAATTTATGATGCTGCAGTTGTTCTCTGTTGACTGCTTTTAAAAGTTTTGTGAAAATGGCCCAATAGCAGTCTCCTAAGATCATTTTTTAATTAAGCATACATTTTCAATTCCTGAATTTATTAGTTACTTTGGGCTGCCAATTTTTTAGATGGCTTTAGGCAATTAATCTGTAATTTTTTTGATAAAATGCTTTTTAATTCAATAGATTTTGCGATTTTTTTACCAATTGTTTTTGTACTTTATTGGTTCGTTACAAATGAAAACCTTAATCTTCAGAATGCATTAATTGTTGCTGCAAGCTATGTCTTTTATGGTTGGTGGGACTGGCGATTTTTATCTCTTATAATTTTCAGTACGGTTGTTGATTATACAGTAGGCAGGAAGCTTAAGAATGAAGAAAACCAATTAAAAAGGAAACTACTACTATGGACAAGTATTTTAGTCAATCTGGGGTTTCTTGGTTTTTTTAAATACTACAATTTTTTTCTCGATAACTTTATAACAGCATTCTCATTTTTTGGGCATGATATTCAGCCTAACTCATTAAATATTATATTACCGGTAGGTATAAGTTTTTATACTTTTCAAACATTAAGTTATACCATTGATGTTTATAGGCGGAAGTTGAAACCAACCAAAGATTTTATTGCTTTTTCAGCTTTTGTAAGCTTTTTTCCACAATTGGTTGCAGGGCCTATAGAACGTGCCACAAGGTTGCTGCCCCAGTTCTATACTAAAAGAACATTTGAATATACAAAAGCAGTCGATGGAATGCGACAAATTCTGTGGGGACTATTTAAAAAGGTTGTAATTGCAGATAATTGCGCGGTTTTTGCCAACCAGATTTTTAATAACTCGGCTGATATGAACGGCAGCACCCTTGTTCTTGGGGCATTGTTTTTTACGTTTCAAATTTATGGTGACTTTTCCGGATATTCCGATATTGCCATTGGTACGGCCAGGCTTTTTGGATTTGATTTGATGAAGAATTTCGCATTCCCTTATTTCTCACGCGATATAGCAGAGTTCTGGAGACGATGGCACATATCACTTTCAACCTGGTTCAGAGATTACCTCTATATTCCTTTAGGCGGAAGCCGTGGCAGTAATTTAATGAAAGTGCGAAATACATTTGTTATTTTTGTTGTAAGCGGTTTCTGGCACGGTGCCAACTGGACATTCATCGTGTGGGGCGCATTAAATGCCATTTATTTTTTGCCTTTACTTTTGACAAAAAATAACAGGAAAAATCTTGATGTTATTGCTCAAGGCAAACATCTGCCTTCGCTAAGGGAGTTCTCATTAATGCTTGTAACCTTCGCTTTAACCGTATTTGCATGGATATTTTTTAGAGCCGAAAATATGGGGCATGCTATAAGTTATATTTCAGGGGTTTTTTCTTTATCTCTTTTTGATTTTCCTCAATTTGAGGGAGTTGGCAAGGCTTTGGCTATGATGCTTCTGCTCTTGATATTCCTGTTGATAGAATGGAACGGAAGATCAGAAGAATATGCTATTGCCAAATTGGGTTTAACCTGGAAGAGGCCCTATAGATATGCTATGTATTATGCCTTCGTTTTTGCAATTTTGTGGTTAGGAGTCAATCAACAGGAATTTATTTATTTTCAATTTTAAGGCATGAGGAAGTTTATTTACAAAATATTGTTTTTTAGCGCATTGCTTGTAGTTTTTCTTTTGATAAAAAAACAAGTCACGCCATTTTATTTGGGTGACCAGATTTTTAAAGCAAAATACTATGACTACTTAAAGCAACAAGAAAATTTCAATACAGTTGTTTTTGGTTCAAGTCGTCTTTACAGACATGTAAAACCATGGCTTTTAGATTCCCTTTTGAACAAATATAATTTTTCCACTTATAATTTTGCTGTTGGCGCTACCTATAACCCCGAAGTATATTATCTGTTTGAAAATTTTTTGCAAAGTATTGATTCCGCTCAAATAAAAACGGCATTTCTGGAACTACAGGTACTGCACAGTTACTCAAAAGAAAACTGCCAAACTACCAAAGCAAGCTACTGGAATACACTGAATTTTTTTCTGTTTGCCTATCATTATATCATGAACGCTGAATATTCAGAAGACAAAAAAGAAAATCTTCTGGATTGCTATGTTAAAAGTTATATGTATAGTTTTTTTGATTTTTCGCTTTTTATCAACCTGTTTTCCAATAATAATATAAAAGAAATTGGTGAGCATGGATTTTATGCACTCGAAGATGCTATGCAGGATAATGGAAAAAATAACATATTTAAAAAAAGGTGGAACGAATTTCGTTCCGATACGATGGAAATTGAGAAACGAATACATTCCGCTAAAATTACGCCTGAATCAATTCCTCAAAGCATGGTAAATGAAACTCATTTAAGATATTTGCAACAACTTATAAACAAGTCAAAAAGCAAAGGTATCCATTTAGTTTTTGTTGTATCACCCAGAATGCACGCCAATCAATATAAGGAATTGTTGCCGCTAACCGAATCTTTGCCTCCCGTGCATTCAATAAAGCTTTATAAATACCCGGAATTTAAAGCATTTTATCGAGCCGAAAATTCATTTGATGTTGGCCATTTAAACAGTAAGGGGGCTAGGATTTTTACGCGCTATTTTGCACATGAGATAAGGAAAATACTGAGATTAAAATATAAGGAATCTACAGCAAAATAGGCAATTAAATTGTCAAAAAACATTTCCATCTATCAAAGCATTTCCATCTATAAATGTACATAACTGGAGTGTTTTGCTTCCCTGCGAAATACTCACTCCATAAAACGAAAATTTCACAATTATTTATAGTCTTCTAACCTTATTTTTTTCAAAACATGCTTAGCTTTGTTTATGGAAGAGCGTGAATGCCAAAGGCGAACAATAGCTATTTATCAGTAACTCGATGGTCGCATATTTCCATTAATATTTGGCTTTACGCTTTTATAATTGATAAAAACGTATTGTAAAACCATTAAGAAACGACAATATGAGAAACACAATTTTAATATTTAGTTTTATTATCCTTGCAATGATAGGATGTAAAGAAGCTGATAAGTTAACACAATTTAATATGGAATACAATGAAACTTTAGTGATTCCTTCATCAACTGGTGTTGATCTGCCTGTCAATATTCTAACCCCCGATGTTGAAACAAATTCAGAATCAACATTTGCAGTAAACGACACTAGAAAAGATTTGGTTGAGGAAATTAAGTTAACAACTTTAAACCTTACTCTTATATCTCCTGCAAGTGAAGATTTTAGTTTTTTGGAATCTATTGATATTTTTATTTCAGCGGAAGGGCTTTCTGAAACTAAAATCGCATGGAAAAACAACATCCCTGATGATATTGGCGCAGTTTTAAATTTAGTTGTTACAGATGATGATTTAAAGGAATACATAAAGAAAGATAATTTTACTTTAAGGTTGAATGTTGTGACAGATGAGCTTATAACTTCAGACCACGAGATTGAAATGCATTCTGTATTCTTTGTAGATGCTAAAATATTAGGCGTGTAAAGATAAAGTGCTGTCCGCTATGATTTTGTATCATAAAGCAAATTGTTAAGGACAACTTTGCAGTATGATAAGTTTGTGCTTCGAATTGCGCAAAGTTTCATGTCCAAGGAATTTTACGAATGTTTTCCTAAACTATCACATGGACTTTACTGTTGTCATTTTCAAACAATAATGTCCAAAATATGATGAGAAATTTTATCCTGCACCATTTTAGCAAATTCCTTTATTTTTTGTTGGCAATTAGCCTTTTCGTGCAATGCAATTCGCAAGGGCACAAACCCGGTATTGAAAAAAAACACAACAATCCGGACTTTAAAGCCGACATTGAAATAGAACTTACAGCTACACCGGCAAAAGTACAACTTCTGCCGGGCGAAAAGACCGATGTGTACACTTATGAATCAAAGTTGGTAAAAGGGAAAGAAGGAAACCTCGAAAAACTACCGGATACATACCTTGGGCCGGTCATTCGTGTTAAACAGGGGCAAAAAATTCGTGTCCGGTTTAAAAATCAGCTTCCCGATGAAAGCGTAATCCACTGGCACGGCTTACATATCTCGCCCAAAATGGACGGACACCCGATGTATGCAATTGACAAAGGAGAGGAGTTTGTTTATGAATTTACAGTAAATAACCGGCCGGGAACCTATTGGTTTCATCCGCACCCTGACAAGATAACCGGGCCGCAGGTTTATTACGGACTGGCTGGGATGTTTATTGTTGGAGGAAATGAACCCGGCATTCCCGCGGGTGAATACGATGTCCCCCTGATTTTGCAAGACAGGATACTTGATACCGATAATCAACTAATTTACCTGGATAATAATCGCATGTCTCGTATGCGTGGTTTTTTGGGCGATCAGATATTTGTTAACGGAAAAGCGCATCAGGAAATGGAAGTAAAAAAAGGCGCTTACCGTTTCCGTGTATTAAATGGCTCAAATTCGCGAATTTATAAACTAGCATGGAACGACGGAAGCAAGGTCACTGCGATTGGTACTGGCGGTGGTTTGTTGGAAAACCCAATAGAAAAACCTTATATTATGCTGGCTCCCGGCGAACGCGTTGATATTTGGAGAAACTTTGGTGAAATGGATGAAGGAAAAAACGTCATCCTCAAAAGCCTTTCTTTTAACCCGGGCACCTCCATAGGAATGGGTGGAATGATGGGAGACCGCATGCAAACCTCACAAGGTGTTGAGAATGGTGCTGAAATAGACCTGTGTGAATTTCAGGTTGTTGATGAACAGGGCTTTCAGAAACCATTGCCCGCACAATTATCTCAAATAGAAAGTGTTAACCGGAATGAAGCCAAAAACGTAGACCAACCACGCAGATTCCATTTTGCCTTTGAGCACATGCAATGGGTAATTAATGGAGCAACCTTCGACATGGAAGGCGTAGCCGAATGGGAAAAAGTAAAACTTAATACCACAGAAATCTGGGAATTCATTAATGGTAATGATGGCGATGGTATGGGCATGATGAACAATATGATGCAAATGCCACACCCGGTTCACCTGCATGGTTTGCAGTTTCAGATCGTTGAGCGGGATATTTCCAGTGTTAGTTCTTCTGTATGGAAAACCATGAAAGACGGGTTTCTTGACAAAGGCTGGCAGGATACTTTCCTGCTGTTGCCCGGAATGAAAGTTCAGATTATAATGAGTTTCCGCGATTTTACAGGTATTTATGTGTACCACTGTCATAATCTGGAGCACGAAGATATGGGAATGATGCGGAATTTTGAAGTGTTGAAATAGCATGTATTAAAAGAAAATAAGAATAGATAATGCATGACCAAAATCTTATTTTATTAATGAAGCAATTGCACAAACATAAAAAGAAAGGAGAAAGCTATGCATGGACCTGATGGAATGTGGTATGGAATGGGCTGGGGCTGGATAATCGGCCTCGTCGTTTTAGCCCTGATAATTTGGCTGATTGTTCGAGTAACCAGTCAAAATGCAGGAGCGTCACACCAATCACAGAAAACACCGATGGCTATTTTGAAAGAAAGATACGCCAGTGGCGAAATTACCAAGGAAGAGTTTGAAGAAAAAAAGAAGGATCTTTCTTAGGTTTTGTAAATCTGTAACAGGAATGGGATTGCCGAAAAAAAAGCAGCTCTCATTCCTGGTTTTTTTGTTTAAAAGAAATTTCCGTAACTTGCACAATGCACACTCCTAAATCTGCTACCTATGAAACAGCTATTTTTAGTGTTATTTGTCATGGGAATGCTCCAATCGGCATTGGGTCAGCTCAATCCGGTACAAAACCTCGACTGGTACCACAGTTACCCGAACGGTGTTAATGTTTACCGTTTAACCTGGGAAACGCCGGAACCATCAACAGACAACTTAACAGGTTATAATATTTATTGTGATGATGAGGTATATCGTTTCCAAACAGACACAGCAATGTATTATGATATGGATTCTGCCAATGCTCCGCAGAATTTTCTGGACAACGGCCCGTGTTATATTTATGTAACAGCCGTTTATAACGACTCAACAGATGAGTCTGGATATATTGATTCTGTGTATTGTGAAGGAATAATAATTGGCCTGGGGCCTGATCCGGAACATGAACTCAGTCTATATCCAAATCCGGCAACAGATTATGTTCAAATTCAAACGGAGATGGGCATCAATCGAATAGAAATCGTTAACATGGCCGGGCAAATTGTGCAGAAAAACCGGCAATCTGCATTTGTTGACATTAGCGAATTATCATCAGGGGTTTATATTTTGAAGGCCACAACCAATAAAGGAATTATAACTAAAAAATTCATAAAGGAAGACGAATAATCAAAAAATGCATTATGACACAAAAAACACTAATGCTTTCGTTGCTGACTGTAGCTTTGTTGAGTTCTAACCAATCTATAAGTCAGCCTAATGATTTTAAAAAAGTTCAAATACCCGGAAAAAACGATGTTATTATTCAGGGAGACCTCTATCAGCTTGAGAAAATAGACAAACCCTTTGTTTTATTGTTTCATCAGGCCAGCTACAGTAGGGGAGAATACCGCGAAACCGCACCATGGCTCAACGAAATGGGTTTTTCGTGCCTCGCCATCGATCAACGTTCCGGTAAAAAGGTAAACGGCGTTGAAAATGAAACATTCAAACAAGCCAAAGCCAAAGGATTGGAGACTGATTATGTCGCAGCCATACCCGATTTGCGTGCTACAATCGATTATGTGTTGAATGAGCTTGGCCAAAAAGAAATTATTCTGGTAGGAAGCTCATATTCTGCTTCGCTGATTTTTATTCTGGCCACCGAATATCCCGACAAAGTAAAAGGATTGGCTTCCTTCTCACCGGGCGAATATTTTACCTACAACGATAAAAAAATTGCGACTTACGCTGCCAGCGTGCGTTGCCCGATATTTGTAACATCTGCTGCCCACGAGAAAAAGCACTGGGAGAGTATTTATAGTGCAGTAAAATCCGAAAAGCAGTATTATCTCCCCGATTCTCGCGGTCACCACGGTTCAAAAGCCCTGTGGGGCGAGAATAAAGGGCACGAAAAATACCGGCAGGCATTTAAACAGTTTCTTGCTCAGTTTTAGGGTGTTGTAAAAAAATAGGAATGAGAAAAATTAAAAATATTCAAAGAAGATCATTGATTTTTTATGTCATTATTGCATACACTATTACATGGCTGTTTTGGATTACTGCTATTCTGTTAGGTTATAAAGATGTATCATTTGTCAGCTTAATTAACTGGGAATTTGATAATTCGCAGCAAAAGACACTGTTTTTTATTTTTCGTCTGGGAGTATACGGCCCATTAATAGCTTCATTACTGATGACTTTTTGGAGGTTTAAAACTGATGGATTGAAAAACCTCTGGAGACGAATAGTAAATTGGAAAGTGCCGTTAAGGTGGTATTTATATTTGTTGCTTATCCCACTTGTTATCAACTTAATTGCTGTATTTGCGGGAGTTATATCGGGTATGTCATTTGATGATTTTTTCCAAAGTGAAATTTCGTTGTCGTTGTTGCTTATATACTTTCTTTATCAAATAATTACCAGTGGAATGGAAGAGCCGGGTTGGAGAGGTTTTGCTCTTGATAATTTACAAAGCAAATATTCAGCAGAAAAAGCAAGTTGGATTTTAGGATTAATTTGGGCAATTTGGCATTTCCCGATAATGATTTCGCTATATCATGAACAGGAGATTCTGCAGATAGCCTTTTCTTTAGCCGGATTTACAATGGTTATGATCGGACAAACAATTATTTATACATGGCTATACAACAACACAAAAAGTGTTTTTATCGCAATTCTTCACCATGCGTGGGGGAATACAGCAACACTATATATTTTAGGGAACGTAGCCACACATAATCCGTCAATAGGTCTTGTAACTGGTATTGCTACATGGGCAATAGCTATTCTATTATTAAAAAAATATGGAGGAAAAACCTTAACAAAAAAGACATGATAATTTCAGACATTAAAGCTTTCTTGGAGTTTTCTGATCAACTTTAGCTAAATTCCTGTTGAATGTAGCAGTTAGCTTAAAGCATTATGATTGAGCAAATACTAAAAAACTTAACAGACTCGTATTTTGACATCCCTTCGGATATGTATAATGATGCAAAACCAATATTTTTCGTCAGCTTCTTTTTATTTCGATAAATGCAACGCATCAGGAATTATTGCGTCTTTAAAATAGTAATTTGATGATCGTGTAGTTTAATTAAATCGCAGATAATCAAGCATTAAACTAAGAATAATAATATGAGCAGGTGGTTTTTATATCATCTTTTATTATTAAAACATTTATTGTTATGAAGCATTTCCAATCCTACACCGTTTTATTCTGTTCCATTTTTGTCTTTCTTTATGCAAATTCGTTTGCACAAATCAATTATTGGGTGCCTGCAACACCACCCAAGGCTGCATACAAATTAGACTTGAAACTGAATTTTGAAGATAAACTGCTCGAGGGACATGGCAGTATCCGTTTCAGAAATACCGGTAAAAAGCCAATGACGGCAATTGCCATAGACGAGAAAATTTCGGCATCTTCATTAATTAAAATCAGCCGGAACGGAGAAACACTCGAAGTTTACAATCCTGACGAAAGAGCACAGGTGAATCCTCCGCTTTTTTTCAACCTACACAATCCGGTAAAAGCAGGCGAAGATGCGAACCTGCAAATAGCATTTAAAAAGAGATTGATGGTTGATGATAACGTTCAGTCGTTTGAGTCGCAGGAGCTTATTCCTCAGTTGTGGTGGGATGGAATTACGGTTTCCAACAGCTACCAAATAAAAATCGACACCGATAAAAACTACACCATGGCTGTAAGTGGCCGCTACAACAAAGAAACCGGTTATTATGAAAGTGAAAACGTAAAAACTTATGGATTTTATTGCAGCAAAACCAATAAAACATTGCAGGAAGAGATAAATGGCGTGCACGTCAGGGTGCTTTATCCGGAAAATGGCGAAAGAGTAGCAAAACTGGCACTGAACACCGCCAAAGAAGTAATTCCGTTCTATATCGACCTGATGGGTTTTTATCCGTACACGTTTCTCAACATTATTCCCGGCGGCGATGGCGTTTGGGGCGGATATCCTTTTGCAACCGGCATTGTGGTAATTCACGGAATGCAGTTGTACGATCAGGGATCGACAAGGCACTGGCGCTGGATTACTGCGCATGAAATCGGTCATGAATATTGGGGCGAGTATGTGCTCGATGGAGATGATGTTCCGTTCCTTTGGATTGCTTTGGGGATTTACGCCGACTGGAAATTTTCTCAGCATATTGGTCTAAGCGACTGGAAACATAGAAACTGGGCTGATTATTATCTCCGTGGCGTAAAAAAGGGCTATAATACCACAATGGATATTCGCGCCGAAGAGGAATCATCGTTTGACTTTGATCGCAACAATTACGTTCAGCATGCCAAAGGATTTTCTTTTGTCAGTGCCCTGGAAACAGTTATGGGAAAAGAAATGTTTCAGAAAGCCTACAATGAAACGCTGAAAAAATATGGCGGTAAAAGATTGACAAACCGCGAATTCCAAAAAGAGTGCGAAAAAACCAGCGGTGAAAACCTCAGTTGGTTTTTCAATGCCTGGTTAAGATCAAACAAATATGTATCTGCTTTTGTGAGCAATACCACATCGGTTTTGGAAAATGGCAAATACAATTCCACTGTGAACGTGCATTATAAAAGCGATTTTTATATGCCGGTACCTGTTTATGCAACGTTTGAAGACGGTTCATACCAGGTGAAAATGACCGGAAGATCAAGCCATAAATCTGTTGTGAATTTTACCAGTAGCAGTAAGCTCACCGGCGCAGTAATCGATCCTTCGGGTTGTTTGGCCAATTTGGATGAGCAACTAACTCTAAAGGCAGAGGATGTAAAACCAAAAATTCGTTCACTGCCATATTCCGGAGCCGGCGATAAAGCGTACATTGTATACGCTCAGGCATTAAACTCCGACCGCGAAAAAGTTGCAGATGAATGGTACAAGCTTGGAATGGCGCTTTATGATGGCGGATATAGCAGACAAGCCAGAACGTGTTTTTATTTTGGACTGAAGTACGGAAGCAATGATAAAAAGTTTATTAATAGTGCCTGGCTCGGCCACATGTACGATTTGACAGGTAGCAGAAACACTGCAATTGAATATTACCAAAAAGCAATCGATGTATGGGATGGCAATCCTTACACACATTCACAGTACAATATGACCGTTGATAAAGCCTGGGTGGAGCAACGACTCAAAGAGCCTTTTTCTCCGGAGGAAAAGATGACCTGGAATTAATCTGCGTTAAGGCAAAGGCTATTGAGGGAAATCCCGATTTAAAAAAACCAAGAGCAAAGCGACGAGCTAAGCTACAGTTTAAATCCAATAACCGTAACATCATCTATTTGCCTTTTGTCACCTTTCCATTCATTAAATGCATCTTCAATATTTCTTTTCTGGGTATCCATGGGTAAATCCCTGATTGTGAAAAGAAGTTTTTTTAATCGCAATAATTTGAACTTCTGGTTGTCATTTCCACCGAATTGATCTGTAAAACCATCAGAAAACATATAAACCAGGCATCCTTTTTTATATTTAATTAGTTGCTCTGTAATTTTAAATTCTTCACGATTTGAGAAAATTCCGCCTATATCGCACAGATCGCCCTGTATGAGTTTAAGCTCGTCATTTTCTATTAATATTACAGAGTGTATTGCTGATGCAATGTTTAATACCTGGTTTTGTTTATCAATTTTAATAATCGATAAATCCATTCCATCTGTATTGGCATCATTGTCTTCATCTCCCTGGTTGAGAATGAATTTTAGCCTGACGTTGAGAGTTTCCAGAATGTTGGCTGGTTGCAATATTTTTTCATGTCCCACAATTTCATTGAGTAGCGTGTTGCCAATCATCGACATAAATGCACCGGGAACCCCGTGGCCTGTGCAATCAACCGTGGCAAAAAAATGTGCATTGTCGCACTTGTTGTACCAGTAAAAATCGCCACTCACAATGTCTTTTGGGTTGTAATAAATAAAAAATTCTTCCGATATTTCTTTTATGGCATCTTCAGATGGAAGAATGGCTTTTTGAATATGCAAAGCGTATTCAATACTGTCTGTAACTTTCTTTTTTTGTGATCTTACTTCTTCTGTGCGCTCTTTAATCTTGTTTTCTAATTTAATGTTCGCTGCTCTTAACCGTCTTGAATTTAATATCAACAGAAAATAGATGATTGCTGCGATTAAAACAACGTAGAATACCCAGGCAATATTTGTCCGGTAAAAGGGTGGTGAAACTTCAAAATGATAGCTTACGGTATTTCCGATGTTCAGGTGCAAATCTCGCGACTTTACATGTAATGTGTATTCACCCTCTCTTAAAAAGTTATACTCTTTTACGGCCTGGTCGGTCCAGTCTGACCATTGTTCGTTCTTATCAAATCCTTCCAAATAATATGAAAACTGATTTTCATAAGCACTCACAAACGATGTGGCTGCGAAATAAAACCGGATCGCATTCTGATCAAAGTTTAATGTAAGCGGTTCATCTTCAGATGTGCTGTTTTGAACAGCATATACAGCATTGGTATTGCTTATTATTTCAACTTTGTTAATGTGTGAGTTTAAAGTCTCTTTTCTTTCTTTTCTTTTGTTTTTGTTATATAAGATTAAACCGTTTGAACTACATAAGAAAATGATTGAATCATTATAATGATATATGTTTTGGACAGCAAGATTTCGAATGTCGTTAAAATGGGATGTATCCTTTAAGTATTCGCCATCAGGTTGATGGATTAATTCACCCAAAGCTTTTGTTCGCGAGGAAATATACCATATATTTTTATTGGGTGTTTGCAGCAAAAAGTCAGGCGAAACATTTCCAATTAATTGATTTAATTGCTCATCGGGGATAAACCGGTCTTCGCTTTTTTTGTATTGATAGATTCCATGCTCTGTTGTAACTTTCAGCCCATTATTTATCCAATATGGATAGTTCAATGCCGGTGATGGCAAACCTTTATTCGTGCTGTATGATTTCCGCGAAATTACACTGTCGAGATCTTTTGACAGTTGTAACCTAATAACACCTTCATTTACACTTTCTTTCCACAGATATCCCGCTTTATCAAAAACACTCGAGCTGATGTACCCCTTGCTCCCTTCAACACGGGTTTGGGCCGCCCATATGCCCTGTTCAAGTTTTATAAGCTCCAGGCCGTTCACGAGATTAACTATTAATGTTTTCGATTTGTTGTTAACAAGGGTAAAAGACCTTGCCGATCTCCATGATATCTGGTATAAAGAATCGGTTTTTAACTCATAGGCACCAGCCGAACTTGCACAGAGTAAGCTGTTATTGTGCTCAAAAAAGCTCCAGGATTCATTCCGGAAATTTTCATAAACACTAAATTTCTGAAATTTTTTTTCATCTAACGGATCCGCTTTTACATCTAAATCTTTATAAAATATGCCTTCAATTGAGGCAACATATAAGCGTTTGGGAATATTATCCGCCGGATTATCGTAAACAATAGCATCATTAATGCTTCCCCTTAAGTTGGAAAACTTATTAAAAATAGTTATCGATAAATCCATATTGATAAGCGTAATTCCCCTGTCCATTGTAATCCAGATATTATCATTCTGATCTTCATAAATATCGGTGATATTGTTGTTGTCTAAACCAAAAGATTCATTCAGGTTCAGTATGGGATTAAACGACATATCTGCCAAAAACAGGCCTCCGTAATATGTTGAAAAACAAAACTTTTCATTATTGTAGTTTATTCCTGTGTAGTACCAGTTTTCTTTTATGAGTTCAGTTAGGGAATTATTTACTGAGTCTTTAATATTTAATTGCAATTGCGTGGTGTCGATGTTGCAGATAAACATGTTTCCTTTTTCAGTGGTCAATAAATACAAACTGTCATTATAATCCAGTACATTATAGACTCTCTCCCTTTGGAATCGGTTTGCTCCTTTAAGCTTTCTTAAATCGCCATCTACATATATTTTCAATGCAGTGTGAAAATCATGCGTAAAAAAATGATCGTGAGAAACACTTCCCCAAACAAAACCCCATTCCGGTGTAAATTCCTGTATGGTGCTATCTTTCAGGATGAAAATTGAATTTGTAGTTTGAAAAAATACCACATCATCGACAATCCGTGTTGTCCATACATCCTGAAAATATTCGTGATCATCGGGCAATAGGTGCAACAACGATTTATATTCTAAAAATCCGGTTTTGTTCTCTTTTAGATACCCAAACTCCTCGTAACCACCAACGTAAATAGTTCCATCCCCGGCCACATCTAACGAGCGAACAAGGGTTCTGTTGGGCAATTCAATCAGTCGCCACCAATTACCATCAAACTCAAGCACGCCGTCTCCATTGGCAAAATACATTTTACCGTTTGGGGCTTGCGCAATATCCCAGTTTTGTGGGTCTGCATTGTATTCACTATAAGGAAAGTAGGTTAGCATTGGCAGCCCGGAATTATTCAAATCCTGGCTGCAAATCATACTGCTAATTAGCATTAATATAAAGATTAAAGTGCCTCTCTTTGCTAACATTTTACGAATTCCCCATTAAGTGAGTTATCCTGAAAGTTTGCAAAATTTATTGATTTATGAAAATTTATATGCGAAGTATTGGTCTTTTTATTTGTTGTAACGGTAATGGAATAGTTATCAGTAATAAAATTAACAATTGTAATTTAGTGCAGACACAAACGTATTTTTCTCTCGATTTTTATTCCTGTGGGTTTTAAGTTACCGAAGTTTCACAGTTGATTATATGAATGATAATTAATACTTTAACTATCCTTGATAATATCGCACAAAGATAGGTGCTTACCATTCCTGTATAATATTTATCTACTACCATAATACCGCGCCGAATGGCGCTTTTAAGAAGATAAAAAGGCCGTAGGCCTGATATTATGGTAGATAAATTATGATTAAATATGTAAGTAATCTTTATAATGACTGCAATTTTGTATTTTAGGGCTGAAAATGAAACCAATGAAAATTATCATCCATGCAGCAAAAATCGAAAATTTTCGGAGAATTATCTTTGATTGAAAAATTTAAAAAGAAAGAAACCATTCTAAAAGAAGGTAAAATTGAAAACTATCTCTCCTATATTATTCAGGGCTGTGTAGTTCAGATTATTAACCACGATGGCAATGAAATATGTCCCGGTTTCACATTGGAAAACGCCTTTTTTAGTTCTTACGTTTCATTTCTCACCCGGGAACCCTCTCAATTACGCATTATTGCTATCGAGGAAACCTTTGTAGAACGTATTCCGTACGATAACCTTCAGGCGGCGTACAATTTTTCGGGCGATCACCAGAAAAACGGGAGAATTATTGCTGAGCAACTCTATATCAACGCAAGCCGGAGAACAATCTCACTCATTACAAAAACAGCAGAACAACGATATGTTGATCTCACCAAAAAGCATCCCGACGCCTTGCAGCGCATACCTTTAAAATATATTGCCTCTTATCTGGGTATTACACCCGTTAGCCTGAGCAGAATACGGAATAAATTGGCAAAAAAATAATTTCTTATCATATGTTAAGAAGCTTGACACCTTGAACCCATAATTTTACAACCACTAAAACAAACAAAAGTGGTTTATTATGAAAAAGTTTTTTCTCATTGCAACTATCCAGATCGCCTTAGTGGCATATTCTTATGCGCAGTTTGATGATAAATTTTATTTTCCCTCCAAAGAGTGGAAGTCTGTTGAAGATGTACAGTATAAAGAGATGGGTTTTGATGTTGACTCCAGCCGTTTGCATTGTTTATTTCTGGAGAGTGAAGGCAATGCAAAGGCGACTGTGTTTTTCTTTCATGGCTCCGGAGGTAACGTTACTACGTACATCCCTCTGGTGAAGCCTTTAGTGGCAAACGGCTACCAGGTTTTTATGTTTAGCCCCAGGGGATATGGAAAATCGTCTGGCAAACCCACGCATCTGAATATCGCTAATGATGCACAGAAAGTTTTTGATTCTGTTATTGGTATGCAAAACATTAAGGATACAAAGATTATTGTTTACGGGGCTTCCATGGGTACGCAGGTTGCCGCAAAAATCACAAAAGATAATCAACAAGAGATACATGCTCTTGTGCTCGATGGCGCTATAACTTCCTTCACCGACATTGCTTTGGCTTCCGTTCCAAAAGAACAAAAAGAGTTCATTGCAAAATATGTTACCTCACCCTATTCGGCAATAGAGAATGTTAAAAGTTTAAAAGATGTTCCGAAGCTTATTGTTCACAGTAAACAGGATGAGTCGGTTCCTTTTCATTATGGAAAGAGTGTTTATGACAGCGCTTCCCATCCCAAAAGCTTCTGGGAATATCAAGGCAAACATCTTGAAGCCATGATGCTTTACCCGGAGCGGTATATTCAGAAAATTGACAGTTTATTGATAAAGTCCAGGTCCGGCAATAAACATCACCTCAAAGTAACAATTTCAGGTCTTAAGAATAGTGAAGGACAAGTAGCCTTACAGCTTAAAACCAGGAACGGTAAGCTTATAAGAAAAGTGGTTGAAGATATTACCGGCAACGAAAGTACCATGGAAATAGATGGCCTTTCCTGCGGTGAATATACTATTCAATATTTTCATGATGAAAACAGCAATCAAAAACTTGATAAATCCATAATAGGAATTCCCAAAGAGGGCTACGGTTTTTCGAACAATGCCAATGGTAAATTCGGGCCACCACCAATAGAAAAGCAATTGATGAGGATATCTAAAAGCACATCAATAAAGCTGAAACCGGTTTACCTGTAGTTCAACGTTATTTGTTTTCGAACCGAGTCGGCTAAATTAGTATCGCTGAACTACAATGCAGATAATGCGTACATAAGCCAACGCCTGCCACCAATACCGTGATATTCGAATGTTATCATTTATTTGTATGTTCATTGGAGATTAAGTATCTTCGGTGTTTAGCATGATTGTAATGGGCTAAAATATAGTGTGCCGGACATTTAACCCATCATGGCGAGCTTTCCCGCCTGTTGCGGGGCAGACTATGCGACAAATAAAATCAAAATTGTAAACGGATGAAGATAACAGCTTTAATAATACTCCTGATTCTAACTTTCGAACTTCGTGCTCAAAAAACTGACAGAAAAATAGAATATGAATACAAGTATGAAACTGATACTTCACAAAACAGTTATTATCGCGGAAGAATTAAAGACCTCGGCTTTTTTATAAATATCAGCCCCAATAACTACGAATACTATTTTGAGAGAGGTTATTTATTGATGCAATTGAAAGAATATGGTGCTGCGAAGGACGATATTCAAAAAGCTTATGCGTTAAATAACCGGGACAAAGATGTTCAATACTTAAAAAACCAAATAACAGCTATTATTAATGTGCAGGCATGGATGAAATCCAAAAAAGATGATTATGTGGTTATTCGATTTGGGGAGTTCTATGTTCAAAACTACGCGAAAGAAATACAAAACAAAATAAATACTAATGAACCAATTGCGTATTCCATTGTACATACATATAAAATTGGCGATTCACTAGCCAAAGGAACATATTTTCATCTGGACACTAACCTGAATGTGATTGATAAAATGAGTTTTCATGAAATGGCTGAATTGACCCTGGAAATTTTACCTATAGATGATACCACTACTCAAACCGCTGAGCAGCGTCTGCAAAAGGCCAGAGAAGATATCAAGGCAAATCCCGGTGAATGGGTCAATTATTTAATAAAAGCCGGGGCAGAAGATGAACTGGGAAACCTTAAACAGGCCTTGTCAGATTATGAAAAAGCATTGAAATTAATTGCCAGCGAAGACTTGTTCCTCCACGTTGATTTGGCCTTTACTCACACAAGAATAGGCGCCCTGAAACATCAATTGGATAATACAAAAGATGCATTTTATCATTTTGGAAAAGCCATTGAATTGGATCCGAAAAGCGAATATCCACATTTGGTTAGAGGTAAAATCTATTTGGAGATGGGCAAAGATTCCCTGGCTTGCAATGACTTTCAAAAAGTAATGGAGATTTATCCTTATGCCATAAAAGATGGGATTTTAACTAAAGAGGAAGTAGATAGTTGCTGTAGAAGCAAGTAAGGAACTATATGAAGTGCCGAGAGATGATTAAGCCCAATAAGGGTTCAAAATAATAACCAAAATTTGTATGATTATGAAGTTTAGCAGAACCTCAATTTTCGCTTTTATTGCTTTTTTAACCATCAACAGCTTGGTTTTCAGTCAACCTGGTTTCATTGAAGTCAATCAAACCAAAATCGAAGTTTTATTAGCTGGCATGGAGAACAAAAACTCCGGCAAACCAACAATTGTATTTGAAAACGGCCGTGCTACAAAACTTGATTTTTGGACTAACATAATTGATGAAGTCTCCAAAGAATGCCCGGTTTTTGCTTATAACCGGCCAAGAATTGGACAATCAGAAGACGATAGCCTTCTGCCAACCATGAAACACATTGTAACCAATTTGAGAAAAATGTTGCTGAAAAAAGATTTGAACCCACCTTACCTTCTGGTAGGACATTCTTTCGGAGCTAATTATATCAGAAGTTTTGCCTCGCTTTATCCGGATGAAGTCGCCGGACTTATATTTGCTGACCCACACGATTTTACAAAGAAAAAGGGGATGGGCAGATTACCTTACGAGAAAATTGGAATAACCGAGCATCAAATTGACTCCATTTTTGCCTCCTTCAAGTATTTTAAAGAGAAATACAAGTCAACAATGCCCCGGCACGTGTTGATGGAGATGGAAGTGGCTACAACCATTAATGACTCCGGTTATGCACAATGCACCCGCAATCCGCTGCCCGATGTGCCTGTTCATTTTATCCAGGCCGGCGGGTTTAGGACAAATGAAAATCGAGTAACTCCTTATGACCAGGAAGAAATGTTCCGGCTAAACAGCACACTAAAGCGTAATCGCTGGCTCGAACTGTTGTATCCATTAAGCTATGGCAGGTTTTTCTATAGCACCAAAACCAGGCATTATGTGCAAAAAGATGACCCGGAACTGATCATTAACAGCATAGAAATGGCGCTTGACGATTATCAGGAAATACAAAACAATAAGAACAATCCCCAATAAACCCGACTCTGTGCGGCCGGTAAATCCTGTTCTGTATGCATCGGAAACCTAAATATTAGTCCGGGTTGAACTACCTCCCGGGAGTTTTCTATGCACTTATCTTAGCTTTTTCTGTTCTATGAACGGATAAAAAAAATTTGTATCCATTATTAAAGTGTAAAACATCTCCTAAAAAACAGAAAAATAACCTGTATTTTTAACTTTTATCCAAACATTCCAAACAGTAAATGTGTATTAATTATCGGAACATCAATAAATCAATTAATAAAGAAGCAAAATAAGCCATAGACCGTTGATAACTCTAACTAAATCTTATTAAAATATAGTAATATGAAAAAGGATTCCAACAATATTAGCAAATGCCCCGTAACAGGAGCAACCGGAACGCACAGGGCCGGTAGTGGAGCATCAAACCCGGGTGCCGATGCGAACCGGATAAATCTCGATATTTTGCGTCAGCATTCAGAATTGTCCAATCCCATGGGCGAAGATTTTAACTATGCTGAAGAATTCAAAAAACTGGACCTGAAAGCCGTGAAAAAAGATATTAGCGAGTTGATGACCGATTCCAAAGATTGGTGGCCGGCAGATTGGGGCCACTATGGTGGTTTGTTCATTCGCATGGCATGGCACAGCGCCGGAACTTACCGTGTTACCGATGGCCGTGGCGGTGGAGGTACAGGCAATCAGCGTTTTATGCCTATCAACAGTTGGCCCGACAATGTGAGCCTCGATAAAGCAAGACGCTTGCTATGGCCGGTTAAGCAAAAGTATGGTAAGAACATTTCATGGGCCGATCTGATAATTCTGGCCGGTAATGTTGCCCTGGAATCTATGGGCTTCGAAACGTTCGGTTTTGGCGGCGGTCGCGAAGATGTTTGGGAACCCGAAAAAGATATAGACTGGGGGCCAGAACATGAGTGGCTGGGCGATGACCGTCACAACGATGAAGGAACGCTGGAAGGCCCCTTAGCTGCCGACCACATGGGCCTCATTTATGTTAACCCCGAAGGCCCCAACGGAGAACCCGATCCCGCAAAATCAGCAAAATTTATTCGCCAGTCATTTGAACGAATGGCCATGAACGATTATGAAACCGTAGCACTTATAGCCGGCGGACATACGTTCGGAAAAGTACACGGTGCCGCGCCCGAAGATCATAACGGGCCCGATCCTGAAACAGCGCCCATCGAGGAGCAGGGCCTCGGATGGAAAAATAGCTACGGCACCGGAAAAGGAGCCGATGCCATTACCAGCGGTCTCGAAGGTGCCTGGACAGAAAAACCTACGCAGTGGGATATGGGCTTCTTTGAAAACCTGTTCGAATACGAATGGGAGCTGACGAAAAGCCCGGCCGCTAAACATCAGTGGACGCCAAAAGACAAGGCTGCCAAAGATTTAGTGCCGGATGCGCACATTGAGGGCAAGAAAAATGCGCCCATGATGCTTACCACCGACCTTGCACTTAAAGTGGATCCGGAATACGAAAAAATATCCAAACACTTCTATAAGAATCCGGATGAATTTGCCGATGCTTTTGCCCGCGCATGGTTTAAACTTGTGCATCGCGATATGGGGCCCAAATCCCGTTATCTCGGACCCGAAGTGCCTGAGGAAGATTTACTCTGGCAAGATCCGATTCCCGAGGTAGACCATGCACTGATCGATGAAAATGATATTGCAGAACTGAAAAGTAAAGTGCTCGATTCCGGCCTGTCTGTATCACTATTGGTTGCCACTGCATGGGCTTCGGCTGCTAATTTCCGGGGTTCAGACAAACGCGGAGGCGCCAACGGTGCGCGCATTCGACTTGCTCCGCAAAAAGACTGGGAAGTCAATAATCCCAAACAACTCAGCAAGGTGTTGAAAGCACTCGAAGGCATTCAGCAGGACTTTAACAGTGCGCAATCCGGAGATAAAAAAGTCTCACTGGCCGATCTCATTGTGCTGGCCGGATGTGCAGCAGTAGAGAAAGCCGCAAAAGATGCGGGCTTCGACATTTCCGTACCATTCACACCGGGCCGCACGGATGCCTCGCAGGAACAAACCGATGTGGAATCGTTCGAAGCACTGAAGCCGGAGACCGACGGTTTTCGCAATTATCACAAAAAGGAGTATAGCAAATGTACAGAGCATGCGTTGGTTGATAAAGCGCAGTTGCTCACATTAACCGCGCCCGAAATGACCGTTCTTGTAGGTGGGCTGCGCGTATTGAACGCAAATTACGACCATTCCGATTATGGCGTATTTACAGAGCAACCTGAAAAACTCACCAACGATTTCTTTGTCAACCTGCTCGATATGGATACCGAGTGGAAGCCCACATCTGATTCCAGGGAAGCTTTTGAGGGCTACGACAGGGCATCGGGCAAACAAAAGTGGAAAGGAACCCGCGTAGACCTTATCTTTGGCTCAAACTCAGAGCTGAGAGCCCTTGCAGAAGTGTACGCCAGCGAAGATGGCCGGGACAAGTTTGTCATCGATTTTGTGGCCGCCTGGAACAAAGTCATGAATCTCGACCGGTTCGATTTGGATTAATACCAAATTATAAGGGGTTTTGCTTTCTGCGACCCCTTATTTTTTTAATCGAGTGGGACAATTGAAAACCCATGAATATGCGACGAGATTAGCCTGACACCCGGTATTAACCTGTTTATAAGCAACGAGATTAGAATAGCACCCGGTTTAAAGGTTGTAAGAAAATGGAAATTTTTTATGGCTCCTCATGATTTTATTCGGATGAACCAATCGAAACCCCTGGAATAAGCAACGGGATTGGAATAGCACCCGGTTTTAACCGGGTGTAAAAAACGACACGGCAAATAATTATAGCCGGATTCATCCGGCTTTAAAGAAGCTTTGTTCCTTTGTTTCTGGCGATTTATCAATAAATATTTCTTAATAACCATTTTTTTTGCAACTTTAGATTTTCAGTATGAGTCTTTATAGCAATGGTTTATAAGTAGGACTCTGAGCGGCTTGACAAGTGCTCATAGCTCATTGGCGGTGTGGTGGTTATCTGATAATTATAATGCATATTTGAAATAATTAATAATTTAAAAAACGTTAGTGCTTATGTTTGCCAACAAGTCATAGCACATGACGTGGAAATTATTGATTATCAAAAATAAACGACTTGACTATGGGCACTTTAGCAAACAGACATCCTGGCGAAGTATTATTGGAGGAGTTTTTTAAACCCATGGATATTTCGGCATATCGACTATCGAAAGACACCGGGATTCCATAATTGAAATGCAATCAAATATTTGCAAAAATAATTGCAAAATAATTTGTTATTACGATACTTGTCGTATATATTTGTACGACAAACATCGTAATTCTTCTTTGATATGGACAAAAATACGAATATGCCTACGGCGGCAGAGCTGGAAATACTAAATATACTTTGGAATAAGGAACCGCTCACGGTGAAAGAAATTCATGAGCAGTTGGTACAAACCAAAGATGTTGGTTACACTACAGCATTGAAAATTATGCAGAATATGACGGCTAAAGGTTTGCTGCGCAGAGAGCCAAACGGAAAAAGTCACCTCTATTTCGCAAATACCAAAAAAGATGAAACCCGCGGAAAACTATTAGACCGGTTTCTCGACACCGCATTTGCCGGATCAGCCTCCGGGTTGCTCATGCAATTGTTGGGCAACAAGAAAACAAGCGCAAAAGAACTTGAAGAGATCAAGCGCATTATTAATGAGATTGATAAATCCCAACAGTGATGAATACAATATCAGCAATATTCTCCGAAGAATTAACGGAAGCATTGGGGTGGATGCTAATCCACTCGCTTTGGCAAGGTGCCATAATAGCCATTTTACTATTTCTTGTTTTGTATTTAATAAAGAAAAAAAGCGCACAAATCAAATATTTTCTCTCGTTTACAGCACTTATGGGTATTCTGGTGTGGGCAGGCATCACCTTTATTAATGCCTATCAATATGCCTCGGAAAAGCAGGCATTGAAAACACAAATGTTAAATAACCCCGGTTACCTTAAAAACATACTTTCGGCGGACAACTCCCACTCAAGTAACCTAAACAAACAGCAAACATCGGTTATTAATCAAAACACACTAAAGTTTCGTGCATTTTTCCAACGAAACTTCAATATCATTTGTCTGATTTGGTTTGTGGGCATGCTATTTATGATGGCAAGGTTTACCGGAGGGCTTATTTACACCCATAGATTGCGCACCCAAAACCTGACACCAATGGGCGATGAGTGGGGTCAGATAGTAAAATCGCTTTCACATAAACTTGGGATAAAGCGGAAAGTGGAATCGTTTTTTTCACCACTGACCCGGGTACCGGTTACTTTAGGGGCTTTAAAGCCAATTGTTCTCTTTCCAATAAGCGCTTTAACCGGCTTAACGCCAACTGAATTCGAGGCTGCTATTGCCCATGAACTGGCGCACATTAGGCGCCATGATTATTTGCTCAACATAATGCAATCAATGGTAGAAATGCTGTTCTTTTATCATCCGGCGGTTTGGATAATATCGGCACAGGTGCGTGCCGAACGCGAAAACAGCTGCGACAATATTGCTGTTGATGCAACCGGTAATAAAATTGAGTATATAAAAACCCTTGCAGCTATGCAAATTAAACAAACAGAACAAGCCCGGCTTGCAATGGCATTTTCGGCAAAAAGAGGTAGTGTATTACAACGTATTAACCGATTACAAAAAGAAAAAACTATGAAAACTAATTTTATTGAAGGTATAATCGCCGCAGGTATAATTGCGGGAGGCCTTATGCTCGCATCGTTTACTTCAAACGACCCAACCCAATCGTTAACCCATATTAATGATTCTGTTTTACAACAAACTACACATCAAAACCGTGACAGTTTAATGAAAGTTACGGTTAAAAACACCGACAAGCTACAACCGGACCAACTGGAAGCCGTGGAAAAAGCGGTTGAAATAGCTATGTCTGAAGCCGACTCGCAGCTTTCTGCAAAGATGATGTATGACATAAACCAAAGCATTAGCGAAATAAATCTTGGTGGTATTATTAATGGAGCTATGCAAGAGGCAGCCAAAGCAATGAAAGAAGCTTCTGTAGAGGTTGAAAAAGAAGGCATAAATGAGGAAATGAAAGAAGCCGCCCGCGAAATACAAGAGGCCCGCAAGGAAATGGAAATTGAAATGCGGCGCGAAATGGCAGCCGACGGGGTTGATCCCGCAATTATTGAATCGTCTGTTAATGCAGCTAAAGCCGGGATGGATGTGGCCTCATTTGTTGTTGGAAACCTCGATATTGAAGGGATTGTTTCTACCACGTTGAATGGTGTTTCAACTGGTTTTAATTCTTTTGAGAATATTAACATTGACACCCCAGGCTCTCAGGCGACGTACAATACGAACATTAATCATAATTCGCGAGCAAAGCAGCTCGAAAAAGAAAATAAAGAGCTTATTAAAAAGCAAGTTGAGCTTGAAAAGAGATTGAAAGAATTGGAAGAAGCTATGAAAAAGAAAAAGGATTAATTCTTTGAAAAATAGATGCCGGATTAGCGGAAATGAAGGAATTTGGACCATAAAATTGAACAAATAAAAACTATCGACGATTGTGCACCGTTTGTGTAGCTTCGCGACTTGTTATGGGCAATAAAAACAAACCGGCAGTGTAAACAATTTAAAATTATGATTATGAATATTAAGCAAGATCTAATCATTTATCTATTTGGGTTATTAGTGTTTTTAGCTAGTTGTGATATAACACCTAAATCCGGCTTTACTTATGCTGAACCTGAAACAAAGGGTTATTCTTCTCAGAAATTAGAATTGCTAAAAAAACATCTTGAAAAAAGCGATGCATCCTCAATGATGATAATGGCAGATGGAGCTATTGTTTTTGAATGGGGAGAAACAGATAAAAAACATTTGATACATTCTATTAGAAAAGCGCTTTTAAATTCATTAATAGGAATTGCTATTTCAAACGGGCAGATTGATACCTCAAAAACAATGGCAGAACTTGGAATTGATGATATCACTCCCGGTTTAACTGAAGGTGAAAAACAAGCCAGGGTTGTTGATTTGCTTAAATCACGCTCGGGTGTGTATCATGAAGCGGCAGCAGAAAGTCAAGGTATGATTGATCGTAGACCTGAACGCCATTCGCACAAACCCGGTGAACATTACTATTATAATAATTGGGATTTTAATACTTTGGGCGCAATTTTAGAAATGCAAACAGGAAAAAGCATCTATGACCTTTTCAATGAAGAGATTGCTATACCTCTGGGAATGAAAGATTATAAAGGAAAGTATTTTACTTATACCGTTGGTGATAGTTCAGAAGATTTGAATTTTACAGACAAAGATGGTTATTATCAATATGAAAAAACCAAATCAAAATATCCAGCCTGGCATTTTAGAATGTCGGCACGCGATTTAATGTTATACGGACAATTGTATATGAACTACGGCTCTTGGGATGGAAATCAACTAGTGCCTAAAGAATGGATTGATGTAAGTACAAAACCATATTCGAACCTTCAAAATTTTGTAAAACGAGGAATACTTTGGGATGTAATAGTTTCTAAAGATGAAACAAAAAGGAATTCATTTTTTCATGGTGGGGCAGGAATACATTGTTTAGGAGTTTATCCTAACCTGGATATGATTTTTGTGCATAGAGTTGATACCGAAAATATATCAAATTACAACGAAGGTGATTTGTATAAAATGCTAGACCTTCTGTTTGATTCTAAAACTAAAAAATAGAACAATTAGCGCCCATAACAATGTAAAAAAAATAGCCGATATGGTATTAATTTAGAGGATTATAGCCCGCTTCAACTTTCTTGTGAATTGACAGGAAAGTGCCACCCAGTCGGTTACTACCTAAATTTGCCCTTGGCGGTAATTTTCACAAACAAAAAATCATTAACAAAATGAAAATAATAAGTAGTTTGATATTGATCCTGGTCTTGATAAGTTGCGAGCAGAATATCAATGAGGGTTTTATTACGATTCAAGAAAAGAAAATTATTCAGGAATATATCAATGAATTCCCTGATAACACCCAATTTTCAATTGCAGTTATTAAGAGCAATAAAGTAGGATTTTTAGGCTATAACATTGCAAATGATACGATTATAGAAATAAACAATAAAGATTCTGTTTTTGAAGTTGGATCGATTACTAAATTATTTACTTCCACTATTTTAGCAAATATAGTTAAGGAAAACAGCATGCAATTAGATGATGTTATTTCTGACTATTTACCATTCGGGTTAAATTCAACAGAAGAAAATGCTAATAAGATAACTTTAAAAATGCTGGCAAATCATACGTCAGGATTACCAAATTATCCATCAAACCTGGATAGTGTAGCAGGGCGAAATCCACTAAATCCGTATTTAGAGTACGATAGCCTGTTGCTAAAAGATTATCTGGTAAACGAGATGAGATTGTTTTCAATGCCGGGAGAAGAATTTGAATATTCAAATCTAGGATATGGCATACTTGGATACATATTAGAGCTGGAAACAGGCAAAAGTTATGAGCGTTTACTGAAGGAATATGTTTTCCAAAAGTATGGTATGGCCATTTCTACAACTAATCAAAATGACGTACATAAGTGTTTAGTACATGGACAAAATGAAAAAGGGGAAAACGTTCCTAATTGGGATCTTAATATTCATCGGGCAGCAGGAGACGTTCTATCCTCGACCAATGATTTAGCTAATTTTGTTCAAGCTAATTTTACAAATGATTCTATTCTATCTTTTCAGCGGCAAAAAACCTTTGATGACCATAACAATAATGTGGCTCTTGGATGGAACATGATAAGATTTTGTGGAATCACTCCTTTCTATTGGTATTTTCATGATGGCGGTACACTTGGTTACCGCTCAGCTATGTATATGGATGAAAAGGCTAAAAGTGCTGTAATAGTTTTATCCAATGTATCTGAATTTCATACCTTATCAGGTAATATTCATAGAATAGCACGAGACTTATTGCGAAATCAGTACAGGTCAGGTGAAATAAAACCTGATGGTTACTGTGAAGCTCCATTTATTGAACAAGCAATAGAAAAAGGATGGGGAACATGGATTAATGATAGTATTAGTCAAATTGATAAGCCTGAAAATAGCATAATTGGTGTTTGGCAACAGAAATTGCCGAATAGGATTAATATTAAGACATTTACACCTGATTATAAAACTCAATCTGATTTTTTTGATGACAAAGAAATTGATGTTTGGGGATATTATGATTTAAAAAATGATACAATAATACTTAAAGATATGGGTGGCGTACCATGTGATTTTGCCGGAATATATAAATATGAAATTCACAATGATACTTTACGATTTCAATTGATAAAGGATGATGAATGTGATGGACGTGTGAGGGGATACGAAGGAATTTGGACAAGAATGTAGAACAAATAAAAACTATCGCTGCCAATTGATAGACCAATGAGCGGCCTGCAAGCTCCGCCGACAACTCATGATAGAACTACATCCCGCATTTTTTTGTATACATTTCAGCGGTTTGCCCGGTGTAGGTTCTCATTTTTTAACCACAAGCCTAACTGCCTCAATAAAAATATGTTATATTTGAAAAGAAAACAATCCATTGCAATTAATTGCAAATTTAAAATATGAAAAATGGAAACAAACAATTTGACAACTTTGGTAATAGGAGCTAGCGGAGCAACAGGAAAGGAATTGGTAAATCAATTAATTTTAATGGGACAAAATGTTAAAGTAATCGTCCGGCCTCTTGCAATAATTCCTGACACATGGGAAACCAATAAAAGCATATCAATAATAAAAGCCAATGTATCAGAAATTGAAGTAAACGAAATGGCGAACTATATAAAAGATTGCCAATCTGTTGTGTCTTGCCTTGGACATAATTTAAACTTCCGGGGAATTTTCGGAAAGCCTCGAAAATTAGTTACAAGTGCCGTTGAATTATTGTGCAGTGCTATCGAAAAAAATTCCAATGGACATCCTTTTAAATTTGTTCTCATGAATACCACAGGCAACAGAAACAAAGATTTGAAAGAAACTTTTTCATTAGGAGAAAAAATTGTAATAGGTTTGATTCGATTACTAATACCACCTCAACTAGACAATGAAACCGCAGCCGATTATTTAAGGTTAAACATTGGTCAGAATCATGAAAATATTCAATGGGTAGCCGTTCGCCCGGATTCGTTGATAAATGAATCAAACGTAACCGGATACGAACTACATGCTTCGCCCACAAGAAGTCCTATTTTTAATTCGGGCAAAACCAGTCGAATAAACGTTGGGAACTTTATGGCAAGATTAATTATTGAAAATGACTTATGGGAAGAATGGAAAGGGAAAATGCCTGTGATTTATAATAAATAAAGCAACGCAAAATAGAATGATTCATTCAATTTAAAGGTTTATAAAAATGAAAGCAGTCATTTGTACGCAATACGGACTACCTGAAGTCCTCCAGATTAAGGAAATTGATAAGCCAAAACATAAGAATAATGAGGTTTTAATAAAAGTATATGCAACAACGATCCTCCGCTGCTTCGCGATGCCATCGCGAACCAAACAATAATATGAGCAATAATTGCGGGGTTATAGTTAATAGAAAGCCGTTAGCCGCAAGCAAAACAAACATCCTGCAAAAAAAGGAATGAGATGAAGAACTTTTGGGAATCAATGTTCAAAGAAGAAAAAACGACATGGGGATTTGAACCATCGGATTCTGCAATTCTGTCAAAAGACTTCTTTCTTAAAATGCATGCAAAAGAAATTCTGATTCCCGGGATTGGATACGGAAGAAATGCAAAGATTTTCTCTGAGCACGGATTAAATGTGACTGGAATAGAAATATCAAAAACAGCAATTGATTTGGCTAAGAGAACTAACGGACTCGATATAAAAATCCACAATGGTTCGGTAACAGAGATGCCATTTGACACAAAAATGTATGATGGAATATTTTGTTATGCTTTGATTCATCTTTTAAGTCAAAACGAGAGAAAAAAGTTTGTAAAAGACTGTTTCCGACAGTTAAAACCAAACGGACATATGATTTTTACGGTTGTCTCAAAAAAAGCTTCGATGTATGGAAATGGAAAACAATTGAGTAAAGACAGATATGAAGTAATGGATGGATTAAATGTATTCTTTTACAACAGCGACTCCGTAAAACAAGAATTTGAAAAATATGGTTTGGTCGAATTTTTTGAAATTGATGAACCGATAAAACATATGGAAAATGAACCACCTTTAAAATGTATTTTGGTAAAATGTAAACGAACTGATTAAAATCAAAGATATGCAGCAAATACGTCAAGACTTTGAATTACCTCCTTGTATCGAAGATTGGGGCTGGAAATATCACCATCTGGGAATTCCTACAGATATGAAAATGCCAAATGAAAGATATTTACCACAATTCAAGTTATATGTTTCAGGATTTAGCACAAGTCCTTTCGGCGTTGAATGGATGAGATTTGAGGAAGATAGCCCAATTAGTAAATTAATACAAACAGTTCCTCACATTGCATTTGAGGTTGAGAATTTGGATTTTGAATTAAAAAACCATGATCTAAATGTAATAACAGAACCTAATCCTCCTGCAGATGGGATTAGAGTTGCAATGATTGAGCATAATGGAGCGCCAATTGAATTGATTGAATTTAAAAAACATTATCTTAGTAAACATTAATTGTATTTCAATTGCAGCCCGGGCCGATGAAGAAAATTGCATTTATCATACTACTGTCTATTTGTCAGGGAACAATAAAAGCCCAGGATGTTGATACATTTAATTTGCATGTTCCAATATCTAAAAACGATACCATAATTTGCAAGCGAATTATCCGATTTGATAACGATACTAAATTGTATCATGTTCGGGATTACTATCCAAATGGTCAGATCCAGATGGAAGGCACCTATAGTTCTTTTGATAAAACAGTAAAAGTAAAAAGCCTGTGGTGTAATTATAGGACGAACACAAAAGAAGGAGAATTCAAAGCATGGTACAAAAACGGGCAACTTGAGAGAATGGCTAATTATTCGAATGGATTACGGCACGGCCTGCATGAATATTGGTATTCGAATGGGCAAAGAGAGTCAACGCAAAAGTATAGAAATGGACAAAAGCATGGGAAATGTACATGGTGGAATATTGATGGTTCATTGCAACATGAATTGGTTTTCGAGAAAGGATTAAATCAACATCCAAAAGATACAAATTACCATTACATATCTTATACGCCCGAAGAATATACCGATGACACCACAAAAAAATGGCCATTAATCATTTATCTGCATGGTGGATCCAGTAGAGGTACAGATACAATTGACCTTTATTGCTGTGGTATTCCTGATCAAATATGGAGAAAGAGAAAATTTCAATTTATTATTGTTGCTCCTCAATGTCCGATAAACCAAAGATGGTCCACCGACAATTGGTTTGAGAATTTTTATGAAGAAATAACCACAAAATATAGAGTAAATACCAACAGAGTGTACCTTACAGGAGTAAGTTTAGGAGGAGCCGGAACATGGTATCTGGCGATGAAATATCCTGATAAATTTGCGGCAATTGCTCCTATGAGCGGATTTACGCGCCATATTGATTACATTATGAAGAATACGGATAAATTAATTAACCTGCCTGTTTGGGCTTTTCATGGAAAAAAAGATAAAATAGCAGAATTTGAAGATACAGAATGGATGATTAATCAATTGGAAGGAAAAAACAAAGATTTAAAATTCACGGCAGATCCGGAAGCCGGTCATGGAATGTATTGGTCTATATATCCCGAGCAAGAACTCTATGATTGGTTTTTACAATATAATAGGCGTATGCAGAGCATTGGTAATACTTTTTAAGTTCTGTTTTTTCTGCTATTTTTGATCGATAAATTAGCAAAGAAATGTGATGCTTGAATTTCTGGATCGGCCATATCCTTTTTCATTTCAACCTTCAAGAAGGATTAAACAAATTGTACCCATTGGCTTGTGCGTGTTTTTATTTCTAATTCTTTTTAAACCATTCGGGCTTAATAACAACCCCGATTATATTGTATTCTCTGCATTTATGACTGCTTCAGGTGGCTTTGCAGGACTGGTAACTACTGTATTGGTTCCTTTGATTTTCCCTCAATATTTCAATGAAGACAAATGGACAATAAAAAGAAATTTGGTTTGGGTTGTAGGCATTAATCTCTTGTTTGCCAATATCATGTTTTTTGCGTTGAATCTTTTTCTTATTTTCAAATACAATGCTTTTCAAGAGTTTACATTTAAAAATTACTTATGGTGGGCTTATCTCCAGTTACTAATAGGAGTGCCGTTGGGTTTAATTATTAATTTGGTCAATCAATATTATCTGTTAAAAAAACATCTAAATATTTCTGCCAACATTAACAATTCGCTTGATTTAAAAAATGAGTCAACTACGCAAAGCCGGTTAGAATTTAAAGTTGATAAATTTACCAAAGTTAATATTGATATTAATAGTCTTGTTCTTGTCGAAGCGTTGGGCAATTATTTGAATGTAACCTATATCAATAATGGTATAAAAAAGATTACGATCCGGGATACCATCACTAATATTGAGCAGAAAACAGGCTCATCTAATATCATTTATAAGCCACATCGTTCCTATTTGGTAAACGTGCAGCATGTCCATCATATTACCGGCGTTGCCCAGGGGCTTAAAGTCCATTTTAAGGATATTGACAATGTTATTCCTGTTTCAAGAAATAAGATTAAGGAATTTCGAAAGCTTGTTTCTTCAAAAATGGGTTGATTTGAATCGTTACATTTCGCCGTTTCAGAACATCTTATCACATTTTCGTGCACTTCGTCACATTTTTTCAGAAAGAGGGTATTGACAGCTTATGTTTGTCAAAAATTAAATTTTTGACTTATGCTAAACTTTAAAACAAAATCAAATCAATCCTGTTTATATCTTTTATTGGGGTTTGCATGGTTGTTTTTCTTTAACGGAAGATGGATTCTCCCAATTGCTGCTTTTATAGCACCTGTATTTCTCATTCGTTTTTTACGGTTTCAAAAACCATTTAAAGGATTTCTGATAATTGTTCTTGCCGGGTGGGTGTCAAACATATTCGTATGGAAGGGAATGATGCCCATGTCAGGCTTTTTCTACTACCTCGTTACTTTTATGATGAGCGTATTTACGTCGCTGACATTTTTGTTGGACAGAATTTACTCGCAAAAAATAAAAGGAATTGTTTCGACGCTCATATTTCCTGCTGCTTATGTGATAATGGATTATATAACCATATCAACCAATCCTTCAGGTTCGTATGGCACTTTGGTTCATACACAGTCATCGTTGCCTTTATTACAGCTTGTTTCGGTTACCGGTATTTGGGGAGTGACATTTCTGATTACGTGGACTGCATCAATTATAAATTGGCTTTGGGACAATTATTTTGAGAAAAGTAAGATTTACCTGGCCCTGGTAATTTATGGCATCCCATTTCTTCTTGTGGTGCTATTTGGCCAAATCAGGTTGGCAATGAACAACGAATATGAAACTGTTCGTATAGCATCAATAAATATAGAGCAAGCTGAATTGAGATATCATTTTAGTGAAAATGCTGATTCTGTAAATGAAAGAAGGAATAAGAAGTTTTTACATAATTGCGATACTGCAGCACATGCGGGGGCAAAAATTGTATTTGGAATTGAAGCCCTAATTACATTATCGGAAGATAAAGAAAAAGGATTCATTGAAAATGCCAAAGCTACTGCATCCAAATATAATATTTACCTGGGGCTGCCTATATGTATCATTCCAAAGGGATATCCCGAAAAAAGACCAGAAAATAAAATTGTTTGGATTTCGCCAAAAGGCCGGATGTTGTTTACCTACAATAAAGCCAGGCCAACTCCGGGTGAAGGCAGGTATGGAGATGGAAGACTAAAATACTTTGACACGCCCCACGGAAGGATAAGTTCGGCCATTTGTTTTGATATGGATTTCCCTGCACATATTAACCAAATAGGAGGAGCAAACATTGACCTTATGTTAGTGCCGGGAAATGATTGGCGGGAGATTTCGCCTTACCACACGTACGTATCATCGATCAGGGCAATTGAACATGGGTTTAATATGGTTCGGTCAGTTTCAAAAGGGTTTTCAGCATCATTTAATTATAAAGGACAGCTATTATCTTCATTAGATTTTTTCAATACCAGTGATTTAATATTCTACTCAGATGTACCAACCAAAGGGCAACAAACTATTTATTCTTCGCTTGGCGATTATTTTGCCTGGCTTTGCATTGCATTCTTTTTAACAATTACGGGAATTATAATTTTCCGAAAATGAGTATGGAAAATTTTGAAGCAAGCCTTCTGACAAGGTCAGGCACACTTGCAATTCTTAACCCGCTTTATTCATGAAAGAGTGAAGCGAATTTCATGAATGTGGGGTGGGATAAGGGATGGCAAAGCGGGTAACTTCCGATAAACCGGAACAGGCTCCGGCTTAGAAATACCCAACCGAAGAGCGCAGCGATGAGCTCACCGAAGGTAAATTTGGGCTATCTTGTTTTGCCAAATTTGTTGGTATTTCTTAGTCGTAGAAAATTCATGAACCGAGGACGAAGGACGAGCTCAGCGAAGCTAATTTTTCGGGTTAAACCAGAAATTGCAAAAGAGTTTGCCCTTCTTGCCCCGTGCAGAAATACATTCTGCCACCTTGAAATATTGGGTAACTCCTTTAATGCTTTACAGTACATCGCAGCGATATTCCATTTTCAAACATTTTATCTGCCATGATTTTAGCCCTCCAGGCTTTGTTTACTTTTGAAAAAGCACCGGTGCGGCATTATGTAAGTTGCCAATGAGTTAATTACCATCAACTTCACTTTTCATCCAATTTTCAACATATTCCAGATAACCTTCTTTTACTCTTGGAAAGTCGAATTCAGAAGGATTTCTAAAATTAGGCGTTTTCTTCAAATTATGACTTGCCCCACTAAATAATTTCATTTCAATTTTATTATTCTTAATGCTTTTTATAGCTTTTGAAATTTTTATTGCGTTAACATATCTATCATCTTCGCCAAGCACGCATAATGTTTTAATATCAAGTTTTTTCCAATAATTATAAAAGTTGTATTTTCTTCCGGACCAATACCATCCCTCAAAAATCTCTTTATTTAGAACCAGCCTGTCATGTAATCCTGTTAGATTCATAAAACGATATTTCTGTGTGTTATTATTTATGAAGTTCAACACCTCTTTATAATCGCTTCCATTGCGTATCATTTCAGCCACCTTTCTATGACTTTCTGCTGCAATATGTCCATCTTCAGATGAGTTGCCTCTGCTTACAACTCTCAGACTATCAGAGAAAGCAGCTGCTTCATATGCGCTAAACGCCGGAGAAATAGCTATCATAAATGAAGGAATATCTGTTTTGGAAGCAATAAAAGGCAACAGCATTCCTCCCTGGCTAGTTCCCCAGAGTCCGATTTTATTCTTATCTACTGTTTCTCTCTTATTTAATATTTCCAAACATGCTATAGCATCTTCTACAAGGTTTTCATAAGTTGCTGTTATTCGGTTGCCTGTTGATTGCCCGCTTCCTCTTTTATCATATATTAAAACTTCAAAGCCTTGCTTAACAAAATAATCAGCATAAAAAGCTTTTCCATTTTTAGTGGTCCCACCTGAACCATGAAGTAAAACTATTGCAGGATGTATTGATTCTTTTTTTGGTTTATAAATTTCTGCTGAAATATTGGCACCATTGCTTGCAATAATAAGTTTTTCTGTAGTATATTTTTTTGGAGGACTTGTATCAGATTGTTTGGTTAGATTAAAACTCATTTTTATTTCAGGAGGCATTTTCCGAATTTTTACAGTACCTCTTATGTTGTTTTTGTCCAATTCTCCTTCAAATGATAAATTGGCATCAGAAGGAATATATGAGAAGCTTAAGATATTGTTTTTAAGGCTTAGATTTTGTATTCGCTGTTTTAGGAACATATTATCACTACTTGAAATAGTAGAGTCATTTAAATCTAAAGATAAATCCGCTGTCTTCCCATTCACTTCCATAGTTCCTGTCCAGTATCCTGATATGGATTGAGAGTTGCAACTACAAGTAAAAACAAGTAATACGTATAAGATTGATATATTTTTCATTTCTGTAATTTTTATTTTAATAAATAGACTATACCGATTACGAATCAAAACGAATGATTAAAAATCAATCTGTGATTCTGTATCGGCATTAACCGTTGTAATAAGCAAAATGCTTTTTCAATCATTTTGATATACAACGGGTATTATTTGGGAAAGGCATAATAAATTTTTGTTGCAATCTTCCAACCATCGTTGAATTTATATAAGCACATATAGTCCGTATAAACCTGTTTGCCATCTGAAAAAATTTCAATTATCGCAATGGCTGCATATCCGGTTACTTTTACATCAATAAATTTGTATGTTACTGAAGGGTCTAATGGTTTGGGATTTTTCTCTAGCCTTTGAATCCAGTACTTTGCAGGCAACTTTGTTAATTCTCCATTCTCAAATATCACGATATCGCAATCCGGATGCCAACCCTTTTTTAGCAGTTTTGCATTGCCTTGTAAAAAAATGCCCTCTACATAGGATTCCACAACAGTTTTCTTAACGTTTTTAATTTCAACAGTATCTTCAAAATTGTTGTTTGTGGTGTTGCTAATTGGGATAGCATTAGCACAAATGGTCAATGCGATTAGCACCAGTGATGTTGCAAATAGTTTCATCTTCATAATTTTAAATCTTATTATTTAACATAACTAAATCTTTAACCGATATGGTTCGGCCAATTATGAAGCAATAATCGATAAAAAATATTTTGCAGGCGTACGACTTTCAGAAAGTCGAACCCTTTTTAGAAAATTTTATGGTTCGGTTTTATGTATGTTTATTTCGGTACTCGGTTGGCGTTAACCCTGTATGCTTTTTGAAGGCTGTATTGAATGAAGATTTTGAGTTAAATCCGGCATCAAACAGAATTTGCTGAATGGTAAGTTCATTTTTTGTAGCGTTTTTTAATAGTTCTTTTGCCTTTTTGATGCGGTATTCATTCACAAAATCAAAAAAATGTTGCCCCATATACCGGTTAATCAAAACAGAAACTTCTCGCAAAGGCATTTCAAGCCGTGAAGCGAGATCCTGCAAACTGAATTTTGGTTCAAGGTAAGGCTCTTGTTCAGCCATATATTTTTTGATCTGTTCTATCCGGGTTTTTATCTCAGGATTTTGTTGGCTGTCTGTTTCTTCGTATTTACCTGGTTCAAGATTATGTATTATTTCTTTTGTGGTTTTTAATTTCGGGTTCACTCCCCTGAATAATTCAGGATGGTATAATGCTTTAAGCACAAACCAGCACAACATAAACAATGCTGCTGCCAGTAAAGTGATATTTATCCATTGAAGAACATGCTGAAATTCAGCAGAAAACATCATTTCTTTTGCGATGGTCAGTGGAAGCGTAAGTGCAAAAATTATTACAATCTGATATAACATACTGTAAATCGAAATGTCCCCACCTGTGTAATTCTCAAGATATATTGTTTTGTGTTTTCGCAATAAAAGAATAGCGGCAATGATGTAAATTAGTGCTTGCAGTTTTAACAGGAAAGCGCTAAATATCCATTTTATTTTAAAAAAGTAGTAACCAATTAATTCATTTCCATCAAATAAAAAGCAAAAGCTTAGGAGTAAAGCATATATAAGAAATGGAATTGCATGTAATAAATGCCTGATTTTGAAGGTGAAGTTTGTATGGCAAATGGATAAAACATAAAGATAGAAGGTGGGGAAGATTAAGAATATTGATGTGTTAGAAACCGATAATAGTACGCGTGAGTTTATGAATAGTCCGCTTATATCAAATGCACAAAGAATTATAAAGCCTGCAAGAAGTATATTTGCAGGCTTGTTTTTCGTTTTTACGGTCAGCAGGAAAAATGACAGCAGCAACGAAATAAAGAGAGAAATTAGCGCAATTATTTCTACTATACTAAAGTTATTCATTACTGTTGTTTTCTCTTGTCAGGTTCATCTTTTTATCGCCCGGGTTGCAAAGAACGAAGGAAGGTATTTATCAATAATTTTTTCGCCATTCCAATCGTCTTCGTAAAAGTCGGTCATTAAAAAACCGGCTTTTAACTGCTCGCCAATTTGCTCAGTTAAGCTATGGCCAAATTCTAAAGTTTCCTGGTTTTCAATTAATTTATCGAGCTTTTCTTTCGGTAATGAGTTCAGGTCTGAATAGGGCTGGGCGTAAGTTAATTGAAGAGGATTAATGTCCTGGTCAAACTGGAAAATTATTGGATTTATTAACCCGGTCATTAAAACTCCGTTTGATTTTAAAACGCGAAAACATTCTTTCCAAACCGGTTTTACGTTATCTGTGAAAACTACCGAGCAAGGATTGAAAACTAAATCAAACGACTCATCAGCCAATACCGACAAATCTTTCATATCGCCCTGGATGGTTTTGATATTAAGGTTGAATTCTTCACTTAGTTTTCTATCCTGGCTAAGTTGATTCTCAGAATTATCAAAAATGGTAACCGCGGCGCCCAATGCTGCCAAAATCGGTCCTTGTTGTCCGCCTCCGGAGGCTAAACCAAGTACTTTCAGTCCGTTTAAATCGGGGAACCATTGATGAGGAACAGGCTTTGTGGGCGTTAAAACAATGTCCCAAATGCCATTTTTTGCATGCTCAATTTCTTTTTTAGAAACGGGAATCGTCCATCGCACTTTATTCGCAACAAATCTGTCCCAAACGTCTTTATTATATTCAGTTGTGTTCATTTTTATGTTTTTTCGGGGATACTTGATTTTCCAAATCCTCGCTGGTCAAAACGTATTACAGTGAATTTTTCCGATAAGTCATTCATTTTGAATATCAAGGAGTTTAGGTCAGCCGACGGATCGACTGTTTTCAAAATGAACATAACCATCGGTCGCCAAAGGCTTGCCGACGGCACGGCGCAATTTTTGGAGTTTTCTCACGAGCACGAATTACAGTTTTTCTATCTCCTTTTGCTCTAATCCGGTAATTTCAGCAATAATCGTTGTATCAATTCCTTTTTCTTTCATTCCTTTTGCATTTTGGAGTCTTTCTTTATATCGCTCCTCTTTCCTGATTTCATCTTCTGCATCAACTTTCATCGACCAGGCCATGCTTGCTCCGTAATGCAAGTTTTCAATGTGTTTTAAGTATCTTTTCCGTTCCTCTTCCGGTAAATTGTCAACCCGCCATCGTTCTTTGGCTTTTTCAATTCCTTTAGCGTTAAATTCGTCCTTAATGTCGTTGTTTTTCAGGTAGTAAATCCACTGGTCAAGACTGTCCTTTGCAATATCGTCGAAATTATTTACCTTAAGCACGTAGTATTCAGGATAAATCTGGTAGGGGTCAGTTTTTCCACCGAGCAATTCCGTCTGTTTGGCCGATAATTTTAGTTTGTCGGATTTATGAATCCCCAAGAAGTCAGTTTTCCCGTGATAAACATAGTCTTCGCCCTGTCCAAGATCAAAATAAACGATGTTGATCGAGTAAACTTTTTTAATGTTTTTGTACGGTTCGCCAATTGAAATATATTCTGTCAAAACTTTTGACGTTCCATAAGCCATTCGGTGAAAATAGTCGTACTCGTTTTCGTTCTGTATTTCGATAATCGCCAATTCACCTTTTGAATTTTTCACAAGTATGTCAACACGATTAAACTTGTCGCTGTCAATTTTTTGGTTGCTTTCGCTTTCAAGAATTGAATCAATTAGGATGTCGTCTTTAAGCAATTCAGATAAAAAACCTTCCAATACAGTAAAGTCGGCTTTATTTCGTAAAAGTCGTTTAATTGCCCAGTCGAATCGTATTAAGTTCCTGTTGTTCATCGAAAATAATTTTAAACAAATTTACGAATTTCTGGAGAATTATTGCAATAGCCTTGAAAGGTGCTGCCTTGCACACAACTTATCGATAAACGACCATTTATTCCCGCACCTTTACGCTGTGTTAATTGCCTTTGGACCGTGTGTTTTTATCAGATAATAATTTTAACTAAATTGATAAAAAAATTATTTTTTCGGGTCAATGTATTTTTTGAGATCGTTTACATACACTTCAAATGCCTTCACTCCTTTATCAGTAATCGACAACATGGTTTTCGGGTAATTATTTTTGAAGGTCTTTTCAACTTCAATGTACCCGGCTTCCTCCAGCTTTTTTATCTGTATGCTGATGTTGCCTGCCGCAGCTTTGGTTTCTTCCTTAATATGGGTAAAGTCAACTTTTTCTGAGCTCACCAGCATAGAAATAATCGCCAATCGTAACTGAGAATGCAATAACGGATCTAAATCACTGTACATAGCACTATTCTTTTGCGTATTTCAAAAAATATCCGGGGACCAAATAACAGCAAATTAATGCCGCTCCCGTAATTAACAAGGTATTCTCGCTGAGAACAAATGAAGAGGCAATAGCGAATAAAAAGAAGGCAATGCCTCCCAGAATTACAGGTTTATATTTTATAAGAAATCCGGTAATTGTCGTGGCAACGCCCATTGTCAGCAAAAAAAACGGAGGGGGAGGCACTTGCAATTTAATACAAAGGAATACAGTAATTGGTATTGATGCACCGGTTACTTTCCAAAGAATATTGCTAAAACTGTCCAACTGGCTAAATACTTTTTTGTTCTTTTTCCGGTCAATGAAATACTCTATTAAAAAACCAACAGCAACAAATGCAATATAATTGCCAATAGTAAGTATCATGAACTGTTCATAAGCTTCATAACTTATTATGATTTTTGCAATAGCAAAATGCGAAAAGCTGGCTAAAGTCATTATCCAACCCCAAAGTAGAAAGATTTGTGCATTTTCTTTGTAATTCATTTTAAAATTTGAGATGTGCTTTTGAATCAAATCAAAGCTCTCTTCCGGTGTAAAACTATTTTTTTCCATATTTTTAGTTATTAATTAAATTAAGTTGACACAAATATAAACCAGTTAATTATATTAACCAAATATATTTATCTTTTTTTGGATGAAACAGCTAAAATTCATCCAAACCTGCAAGTTTCAACCCATTGATGCCCTGACATCCCAACCCATTTTCTAATCCCGAAATTTTTGGTGAAAACAAATAGAATTTCACATAACCTTTGATATATTTGAAAGAGCAAACATAGCCGTTTTTTCTGTGGAAGAAGGAGATATAAACGCAGTAAAACGGGGATGGTGGTATTATTTATAAGTTGCCTGCAAGCATAGAATGCAAAGTGCAACGAATAACCCCATTATTCAACGCACTTAATGTAACGAAAATTTTGTTTTGCAACGATTAAATCGTATATTTGTTGCAAATTTTAAGACGAATGGAGCGTTATATACATCAAAAGGAGAATTGGCCAAATTTCAAATGGAATAGTAATGAATTTGTCAACCTTCTAAGTGAAACCAGAAATCTACAAGGTCGCTTGATTGGCAAAATGGAATCTCTGGGATTTGAATTACGAGATGAAGCATTAATTGAAACTTTAACATTAGATGTAATAAAATCATCAGAAATAGAAGGAGAGCATTTAAATCCTGAGCAAGTTCGTTCTTCAATTGCACAGAGATTCGGAATGGAATTCGCTGGGGCAATTTCATCCGATAGAAACGTCGACGGAATGGTTGACATGATGATTGATGCTACAAATAATTGTTTCAAACCATTAACAAAAGATAGACTTTTTGATTGGCACGCTGCGCTGTTCCCAATGGGACGAAGTGGAATCTCTAAGATAACGGTGGCAGACTGGAGAAAAGACACAGCGGGACAAATGCAAGTTGTTTCGGGTTCTGCGGGAAGAGAAAAGGTTCCCTTCCAGGCACCAGATGCAGATTTAATAGGTAATGAAATGAATCAATTTTTAAAATGGTTCAACCAAGAGAAGAATATTGATTTAGTAATAAAAGCAGCAATCGCACATTTTTGGTTTGTAACAATTCACCCCTTTCAGGATGGAAATGGACGAATTGCAAGAGCTTTAACAGATATGCTATTAGCTCAATCAGATAAAAGCACTCAACGATTTTATAGTATGTCCGCTCAAATTAGAGTAGAAAGAAAAGAATACTATGAGATTCTTGAAAAATCTCAAAAAGGAGACCTTGACATAACCGAATGGATAAAATGGTTTTTAAGTTGTTTAATTAATGCTTTAAATACAACAGACAAGATTTTGACAAGAGTTTTATTCAAAGCAGATTTTTGGAACAGACACTCAAGAACAATCATTAATGAGAGACAAAGAAAAGTATTAAACAAAATTCTTGATGGATTTGAAGGAAAACTGACTTCAATGAAATGGGCTAAAATGGCCAGGTGTTCAAAAGACACAGCCATTCGAGACATTAACGATTTGATAAATAAGAACATATTACAAAAGGAACCCGAAGGAGGAAGAAGTACAAATTATGAATTGAAAAAATAGTATAGAATGCCAGCAGGCAACAAAGCTGTCATACGGCAGCCGGGGCATCCACAACATATTCAGCCATTCGTTTATCCCTGGCACATTCGTTTATACTGATAAAATCACATCGGGTTGAAAGCCCCGGCCGAGCGCATACAGCCGGGACGGTTGGGTTTCATGCAAAAAAACAATACCATTCCTAAAAAAACTTGCAGACAATTAAATAATGCCGTATTTTTATATCACATTTTGAGATATAATGAATAGAATAAAAGAGGTACTTGAAATCAAAGGCATAAAACAAACTTGGTTATCTAAGCAATTGAATAAAAGCTATAACATGATAAATGCTTACGTTCAGAATAGGAGACAACCAAGTTTAGAAGACTTATATAAAATAGCAGAGATATTAGATGTTGATGTCAAAGAATTACTTGTATCTAATAAAAAAAATAGAAATGTATAATACGAAGACAATAGATACCGTGAATGCCCTGAAGGTGGAATTAGATGAAATGCTTCCTTTAAAAGATGAAGATAATAAGCGTTTGCAAAAAAAGCTCCGTTTAGAATTCAACTATAACTCAAATCACCTTGAAGGTAATACATTAACATATGGTCAAACTCAATTATTATTGTTTTTTGATAAAAGTTCTGGAGATGTTCCAGTAAGTGATATTGAAGAAATGAAAGCTCATGATGTAGCTTTATCACAAATTAAGGAAATGGCAAAAGAAAAAGAACGTCCATTAACAGAAACATTTATCAAAGAGTTAAATAAAACAATTTTAGTTAATCCTTTTTGGAAAGATGCAATTACACCAGATGGTACATCTACTAGAAAGAAGATTGAAATCGGGCAATACAAAAGTTCTCCCAACAGCGTTCAATTGAAAAATGGAGAAATTCATGAGTATGCTTCACCAGAAGCAACCCCAGCATTAATGAGGGATTTATTGAGTTGGTATAACTCTAACATTAACCAATCACATCCAGTACAATTAGCAGCGGAATTCCATTACAGATTTGTTTGTATCCATCCTTTTGATGATGGAAATGGACGAGTCGCCAGATTAATAATGAATTATATTCTTTTAAAAAACAGCTACCCACCAGTAATAATAAAATCTGAAGATAAAGAAAACTATCTAACAGCTTTACAAAAAGCTGATGCTGGTGATATTGAATCCCTAATTGAATACATTGAAAGGCAATCAATTTGGTCGTTAGAACTCAGCATAAAAGCAGCGAATGGAGAAGATATTGACGAATTAGGTGATATTGAAAAAGAAATTGAAATTCTGAAACGCAAGAAACTAACAAAATCCAAAATATTTGTAACTCCCAAAGTTGCTTTTGAAATCATAAACCACATTAATAGTGATTTATGGGAACCTCTTAATAGCGTACTTTCCAAGTTTGATGACTTCTTTGCCGAGACTAAGAATGAGAATTATGTTGACGGTATAAAAATTGAAGAAACTAAAACAATTACTAACCCCTTATTAAGGTCAGCACGATCATTGGCCGATAGAGAAGTGATAGTTAAAAAGTACAAGATTTTCGGACACGATTTAGAAGAAGAAAACATTAATAAGATTCAATGGGTTAGAAAAATGCTTTCTCTTAAAACTGCAACGAAAAGGATTAATTATGAAATATGGTGTACACTTCAAATTAATGATTCTAATTACAAAGTAGTTATAGAAGAAAAGGACACAGACTCTGACGGTTATTTAAAAAATTCAACGACGCTTTTTGAGGTAGAAAATGATTATCATATAATGTTTATGTCTGATACAATCAATAGTTTAAAAAGAAAAGCATCAAATCATTTAATTAGTAATATTCAAACAGTTGAATAAAGCTGGTTATTCCGGTCGGACCATGCCAGTCTTTCCGGTTGAAAAGGTGCCACTTTGAAAGATCATACAATAGTACAATTTTTTTTCTTATTCACTTTTTATAAAACCTTTTCTTAACGATTCTCCTTTGAGGTCGATCCTGTGAGAAGAGTTTACCAACCGATCCAAAATAGCATCTGCTATTGTCCCTTCTCCAATAAGATCATACCATACAGA